>CALEZA010000123.1 GCA_937927965.1 uncultured Candidatus Planktophila sp. | reverse complement strand
CAGAATATAAAGAGACCCAGGTAACTTGTGGTTGCGGCGAGAAGTTTGTAACTCGCTCAACAGTTGCTAGCGGATCAATCTATGTTGAAGTTTGCTCTGTATGCCACCCGTTCTACACAGGTAAGCAGCGCATCCTCGATACAGGTGGACGCGTTGCTAAGTTTGAAGAGCGTTTCGGTAAGAAGTAGCTTTCTAATAAGACCGCATCGCAGCTCCTTATGTGAGCTGCGGGCGGTCTTTTTATTTCCCTTAATTATTTTTTGAGTCAACGAATATAAGAGCTTCGACGGAAGGAGCAATCAAATGAGCGATGATCGTTTTGCATCGGCACATGAAATGGTGCGCG
Source organism: uncultured Candidatus Planktophila sp. (assembly GCA_937927965.1). Taxonomy (GTDB): domain Bacteria; phylum Actinomycetota; class Actinomycetes; order Nanopelagicales; family Nanopelagicaceae; genus Planktophila. Next base: position 5,415 of record CALEZA010000123.1, on the reverse strand, counting down.
AGTACCAAGTGCTTGAAGCGCAGATGGCTGACCCTTCTATTCACGAAGACCAGGGCAAGGCTCGCCAACTTGGCCGTCGCTACGCACAGCTCGGTCCAGTAGTTGCAGGCTTTCATGCATGGAAGAACGCAAACGACGATCTGGCTGCAGCGAGAGAAATGGCTGCAGAAGATCCAGAGTTTGCTGCTGAGATTCCAGCGATGGAAATAGCGGTTGCAGAAGCTGCTGAGAAGTTAGAAGAGTTACTCCTTCCTCGCGATCCCAACGATGATCGTGATGTGATTATGGAAGTTAAGGCAGGTGCAGGCGGAGATGAATCAGCACTCTTTGCTGGTGACTTAGTTCGCATGTATCAGCGCTATGCGGAAAAGCACAATTGGAAAGTTGAGATTATCGATCTCACCGAGGCTGATCTTGGCGGATTCAAAGATATTTCTATGGCCATCAAGTCAAAGGGAACTCCTGAACCAGGAAATTCTCCTTATGCACGACTTAAATTTGAAGGCGGAGTGCATCGCGTTCAGCGAGTGCCAGAGACTGAATCGCAAGGCAGAATTCATACATCTGCCGCTGGTGTTCTCATCTTGCCTGAGGCTGAAGAAGTTGATGTTGAACTCAACATGAATGATGTGAGAGTTGATGTGTATCGCTCTTCTGGCCCTGGTGGACAATCTGTTAACACCACTGACTCGGCTGTGCGACTTACCCATGTGCCCACTGGAATTGTCGTCTCTTGCCAGAATGAGAAGTCACAACTTCAAAATAAGGAATCGGCCCTTCGTATCTTGCGTGCACGATTACTCGCAGACGCACAAGAGAAAGCAGAAGCTGCGGCATCTGCAGAGCGCAAGAGCCAAGTTCGAACAGTGGATCGCTCAGAGCGAATCCGCACATATAACTTCCCTGAGAACCGCCTGAGCGATCATCGTGTCAATTACAAGTCAAATAACCTGGATGCAGTTCTCAATGGCGATCTCGATGATGTGATTCAAGCTCTTCTCGATGCAGATAAGGCAGCAAAGCTCTCCGCAACGAGCTAAAGATATTAATGGATCTCACATTTAAAGAGTTCTTGCGAAGCGGGAAAGATCAATTAGCCGCAGCAGGTTTTCCTGAAGTAGATGCAGAGCATCTGCTTGCCCATGTTCTTGGAATTTCTCGCATGGATCTTCATAATCCATTGGCTGTAGAAAATGCCATTACGGCAATAGGCGATACAACACTGATTGAAGAGAATTTCTGGAAGTTACTCGATCGAAGAGCAGCACACGAACCTCTTCAATATCTCACGGGCGTTGCCTACTTTCGCTATCTTGAATTACAAGTAGGTCCTGGGGTTCTTGTTCCACGCCCTGAGAGCGAGTTGCTAGTCGAAGCGGTGCTCCAAGAAATTGAAAAGCGAACTGGTCCCGTGAGTGTCGTGGATTTAGGAGCAGGATCTGGAGCGCTCACTCTTGCGATTGCCACGGAGGCACCGAACACTCATTTGATAGCAGTAGAAAAAGATCCAGCTGCGATCGAATGGCTTCGTAAGAATGTGGCACTTATTTCAGAAGATGTTCGAATTTTAGAATCTGATGTGGTGGGCGCACTCGATGGCGTCAAATGCGATGTGGTCATTGCAAACCCACCGTATATTCCAAACTCAGAGCAGTTACCTCGAGATGTTGCAGAACATGAACCTGCCGTAGCTCTTTTTGGGGGAGAAGACGGAATGGATGCTCCTCGCGCATTTATAGAGGCATCTGCACGCCTTCTCAAAAGTGGTGGATTCTTTGCCATCGAGCATCACGAGAGCCAACCTGATGCAATCGGCACAGCGATGGTCGAGTATTTCGAATCTATCATTCACCACAAAGATCTTCTTGGTCGCCCTCGCTTTACGACTGGTTACAGGAGATAATTTCCCCATGGAGAGAGTGAATCTTCTTGAAGGAGATATCAAAGACCACATTGCGCTAGGTCTTAAAGGAATTCGCGATGGGTATGTCATATGTGCTCCACTCGAGCATGGATATGTTTTTCTTGCAGATGCTTTCTCGGAGTTTGCAGTGAGAGCGATGCATGTGTTGCGAGGAGATAATCTCGGAGTTGCAGCTCAGGTGCTAATTCACTCTGGTGAAACTTTGACTGGCATCTCTCGTGATGTCACTGCCGATACTCGTGCATTGATTGATGCATTTTGGCCAGGACAGTTATCTCTTAATCTTCGCCCACAAATGGGTTTGCGTTGGAACTTGGGAGATAACCAATCTCTTGACCGATTTAGTGTTCGAGCTCCTCAAGCCCCATTTGTTTCAGCCCTCTTGAAAGAGACGGGTCCACTTGCTGTTGCAAGTGCTGTGCGCGTAGGTCAAAAGCCTGCACTCACCACAGATCGCATATTTGTCCTTGAGTCAGACCTTGCAGTGATGTTTGAAGCAGGGGAGTTGCCCTCAGGACCTGCAACCACAGTTGTTGAAGCAGATTCCAATGGAATGACCATTATTCGAGAAGGAGCCATCTCGCGCAGCGAGCTTGCGGCGGTGGTGCCTGCACTTTCTGAGGAGCAGGCAATAGAGTAGGGGCATGTCCAATACTTTCTATGGCCCAGATTTCGAATTACTCACTGAGCAAGATCCAGCGATTGCAGCCGTACTTCTCTCAGAGCTCAAGCGTCAGCAGACCAACCTTCAGCTAATTGCTTCAGAGAACTTCACATCACGCGCCGTTCTTGCAGCTCTAGGTTCCACCCTTTCTAATAAGTATGCAGAGGGCTATCCAGGTAAGCGTTACTACGGCGGCTGCGAAGAAGTGGATATCGCAGAGAACATCGCTATAGATCGAGCCAAATCTCTCTTTGGTGCAGAACATGCCAATGTGCAGCCACACTCAGGAGCAAGTGCGAATGTTGCTGTTTATCAGGCATTCACAAAGCCAGGTGACACAGTTCTCGCCATGTCGTTGCCACACGGCGGACACCTCACCCACGGTTCCAAGGTCAACTTTTCAGGTAAGTGGTTCAACATCGTCTCTTACGGTGTTCGCCAAGATAACGAATTAATCGATTATGACGAACTTCGTGATTTAGCGATTGCTAATAAGCCAAAGATGATTTGTACTGGCGCCACTGCATACCCATCACTGATTGACTTCGAGCGAGTTCGTGCAATCTGCGACGAAGTGGGTGCGATTATGTGGGTGGATGCAGCTCACTTCATTGGCTTGGTTGCAGGTAAGGCAATTCCTTCACCTGTTCCCTATGCAGATGTCGTTTCCTTCACAACACACAAAGTTTTGCGTGGTCCACGCGGTGGAATGATCTTGTCGAAGGCAGAGCATGCAGCAGCCATTGATAAGGCAGTCTTCCCAGGTATGCAAGGCGGACCAATCATGTCAGCGGTGGCAGGCAAAGCTGTTGCTCTCGCTGAGTGTGCAACTCCTGCATATCAAAAGTATGCAAAGGATGTCATCGTCAATGCACAATCTTTGGCTGCAGCCCTCGAAGGTGAAGGAATGCGTGCTGTTTCTGGCGGAACACAGACCCACCTTGCTCTGATTGATATTCGTTCAACTGGTGTCAATGGCAAGGTAGCGGATGAGCGTTGTGGTGCGGCGGGAATCGTTCTCAACAAGAACTCAATTCCTTTTGATCCAGAAGCTCCATCTGTCACCTCAGGAATTCGAGTAGGAACACCAGCGACAACAACACAGGGAATGGGTGTTGAAGAGATGAAGACGATTGCATCTCTCATTGCTCGTGCAATCAAGAGCGATGATGCCACAGCGCATGCAGCAATTAAGGCAGAGGTTCACGCTCTGACTGCACGCTTTCCTATCTACCAGGCGTGATTGAGCTATAACTTCTCATGCGCGAGTATTTAGTCACCTTGCTCCTTGCAGCATCAATCTGTTATGTGGTCACACCATATGTGCAGAGTTGGGCAATTAAGTTCGGAGTAGTTGCAAAGATTCGCGATAGAGATATTCACACAACCCCCACACCTCGCTGGGGTGGATTGGCTATGTGGATTGGAATGGCTGCCACATTTCTCATGGTGCATCACCTCTCTCTCGTCGGTAAATCTTTCACTCGAGAATCAGTCGGGATTTTTCTCGCTGCAACTTTTCTAGTGGCTCTTGGCATGGTCGATGATCGCTTTGAACTTGATGCGTTGACTAAATTGGCGGGCCAAGCACTTGCTGCAGGAATATTGCTTATTTATGGTGTTCAGATTTTCTGGCTACCTATCAATGGAGTGATCACGCTTCCTCCCAGCATTGGACAGCTCCTTACGGTCGTCATCGTTCTTGTCACTATCAATGCAGTGAACTTTATTGATGGCCTGGATGGACTTGCAGCGGGAATTGTTGCAATTTCAGGGGCTGCATTCTTTGCATTCGCCTACCTCTTGGCCGTTATTTATGGCTTTAGCCGAGCAGGTTCTCCATCGTTGATTACCGCCATCATTATTGGAGTGTGTATCGGCTTTCTTCCACATAATGCCCATCCTGCACGGATATTTATGGGCGACTCTGGATCCATGCTTCTTGGGCTTCTCCTGGCAGCATCTGCTATCACCCTCACAGGACAGATTGATCCCAATGCAATTTCGGCTGAGAAGTTAGGTCCAACTCTTCTGCCACTTGCATTGCCACTTGCTGTTCTTGCGATTCCATTAATTGATTTGTTCTGGGCAATCATCAGAAGAGTGAGAGCTGGAAAATCTCCATTTGCATCTGATAAGGAACATATCCATCACCGAATTATGCGAGCTGGAAATTCTCAAGCTCGCACAGCTCTGATTATGTATTCATGGACTGCAACGATTGCATTTCCAGTTTCAATCTCTGCCTTCACTCCTTTATGGGTTGCCGGTGCCGTATTTGCAGCGATGTTTACAGCATCACTTCTCTTTACTCGTCACAAATCACAAGCGAAAGTTCTCTCAGCATGAGTACCGAGCGAGCGCTACTTCGTGGTGCTCTGATTCCAACTGGTGTCACAGCTGTAATTGCAATTGCAATTTCAACTTGGCTTAAGGGCAGTGCAGGTTTTGTTGGAGCAACCCTTGCTCAGGTAATAGTTGTCATCTTTTTTGCTGCCAATATCGCTGTTGCACGAATCTCTCGCGATTTAGATCCTGTGATGACGATGTCTCTAGCCATGGCTTCGTATATGGCCAAGGTCTTACTGCTTGGAATTTTCCTCTGGCTCATCACCACCTTTATTCCGGAGACCTTCTGCAATCGAAGCGCCTTTGGTCTGGCTGCCGTGGCAGCCACCTTCGCCTGGTTGGGCGGGGAGATTGCGGCATTTACCCGCCTCAAACTTCATCTACAATTGCCACCTAAGTGAGGTCGAGAGGAGTTTGAAGCTATGGCTGTAAATCGTGAGGCAGATGCCCTCTGGACCATCGTTGGCTACATGCTCTC
>CALEZA010000122.1 GCA_937927965.1 uncultured Candidatus Planktophila sp. | reverse complement strand
AATCAGTGCGATTACTGTGCGCCCTGCCCACTTGCGATTGATTCTCATATCGGCAAGGTAGAGGTCAATCCTCACGGATTCCTCACAGTTTGTTCCTGAGGACTATACGAAGGAGAAAAGCGCTCCTACTGCAAGCTTTCTAGGTCTACTCTCCTCATATAGCAAGGGTCACGAAATGAGAGAGGTAGGTTCACAAATGAATGACAAACCGAAATCTGTTCTAGTCGTTGATGATAACCAAGATGTGCGAGATCTCGTCGTCCACTTCCTCGACTCTGAGGGATTTCATGTCTTCTCAGCAGCTGATGGGGAGAAGGCTCTCGCTATCCTCAATGCAAATCAGATAGACCTTGTACTTCTCGACGTAATGATGCCTGGATTATCAGGGCTTGATGTACTCAAGGAGATTCGCTCAGGTTCCAATAAGAATATTCGGGAAATCCCCGTCATGATGATTACAGCAAAATCATCAACTGAAGATATAGATAAGGCGCTGGCGCTGGGAGCTAACTCCTATATCGTTAAACCTTTTAGAGGAAATAATGTTCGGGAGAAGGTTCATGCCCTCTTCGCCACCCCTATCGGAGAGAAGTGAGAATATGAAGAAGATCGTTTATGCACTGATTGCAGTTCTCGTGTTAGCGCCATTAGGAGCACATGCCGCCTCTAATTCCAATCCCTATGGAACTTCAAAGGTAGATCCAGCTGGCCCTAATGAAGTGATCTTCGTGGTGAGCAAGGGAAAGAAGAAGGTTTCCTTCACCTCTGCAGCTCTTGCTAAAGTCAAGAGTGAAAAGATTTCAATCTATGAACCATTTATTAAAAAGCGCCAAAACTTTACCGTTATCCCTTTGAAAACTCTCTTTGCTCTTGCTGGAATATCAGGTAAAGATGTAGTGCTCACCAGAGCACTCAATGATTATGTTTTCTCATCTACTGCCTCCAAATTTCTTGGAGCAAATGCCCTGCTTGCAATTAAGCTCGAAGGTAAAGACATCCCCTATGACCAAGGCGGGCCCATACGCATCATCTATTCAGATTCATCTTCCTGGGCCAAAAATCTTGACGCATGGAATTGGTCTATCGCCACAATCTCTGTGAAGTAAATATGGCAACTGACCGCACAGCCCCTGATATCAACTCCATCACGCGATTTAGTGTGACGCGCAATCAATACATTATTGCCGCCGTCGCACTGATCGCGCTCTTGGGTGTTGGTGTCACGACCTTGATGCAGTCTCAAGTCACCGTGAAGCAGGCAAAGGTGTTAAGCGATGTGGAGACACCAGCTGCCTCAATCATCTTCACCCAGCGTGAAACCCTCGTATATGCCACCAGATTGGCTCAATGGTCCAACGGGGGTACTACTCGCAGACAGGTCCAGATAGCCAGAAATCTCTTGGCTCAGCGCCTCTCTGTCATTGATGCAAGCGGCAAATCAATGGGAGAGCGTGCTGATGCCACATATTGGAACTCTCTAAAAACTGCCGATCGCATAGTTTCAAATTCTGTACCAGGAATTCTTCCCGAGAATATGCATGCTCAGGTGCAGGAGCAAGTAGCACCAGTGGTTGATCAAATTTTAGCCTCAGCAAGAGATTTGGTTGTCTCCTATCAACAGTTTATCGATCGGGCCGAGGCGGTGAAAGCTAAGAAAATTGCAGACGGAAGCCATCGTCAGCTCATCTTCTTTTACATCTTCATATTCTTTAGTGCACTTTTCCTTGCACTCAATGTTCGCTCGAATTTCAGAAACTATAGACTCGCTCGTGAAATTATTGAATCCGAGCAACTCAGATTAGAGAAAACTCTAGCCGAACTTAGCCTTGCACAAGTTGAGGTCAATAAACTCCTCGATTTAGATCATGCAAAGAACGCCTTTATTTCAACAGTCAACCATGAACTCCGCACACCTCTCACCTCAATTATCGGATATATCGATGTGATTAAAGAAGAGAAAGAGAGTATTGGAGTTAAGGATCTTTCTCAGTATCTCGAAGTCCTTGAACGCAACGCTCAAATTCTACTCAATCTTGTTGAATCTATTCTCTCCCTTAGTAAAATTGACGCATCCGAAGGAAAGATTGCCGACGCTAAAGTCGATTTAGTAAAGGTGATTGATAACGCAATCTTCGTTCTTCAGCCCAACTCAAATTCGGCCAATATCAAGGTGGCATTTAATTTTGATCCAGAACAGAACTATTTTGTCAGAGGAGATGCTGGACAATTAAGCCAGGTCTTCCTAAATCTTTTAGGCAATGCAATTAAATTCAGCCCGAAGGATTCATCGGTAGAGTTCTCAATGGTTAATGCTCAAGAGGCAGGGCTGCCAGTCATTCGAATTCGGGTGAGCGATCAAGGCATAGGAATTCCAGAAGAGGATATGGATAAGCTATTTCAACGCTTTTTTCGCGCCAAGAATGCTGTCGCAGACCAATTCCAAGGCACCGGTTTAGGACTATCCATTGTGGATCAATCTGTGCGCCTCCATGGTGGCACAGTTGAAGTGGAGAGCAAACTAGGACTTGGAACCACTTTTATCATTGAACTTCCCTCATATTTAGAAGATGAAGAGAAATTAATTCTTCAGCGTCGTGAAGGCGTTCTTGTGCGAGCGATAGAGCGAATCACCCAAGCGAGCCCAGATAAACTCAAAGATGTCACCCACGAAATCGGGGGAGCTATTGGATTCTATGGTTTTGAGCTAGAGGCAAAACTCATTCTCGAACATTCACGAGAACTTGCGCGACAAGAAGCAATTGATGCAGCAGATGCTGCACGCCGTAAGAAAGAGATGCTTGCAATATTACAGGTGAGCTTAGACCGCGTTAAAAAGGAGAAGGTATGAATAAGGAGCAGGTCTTAGTAGTTGATGACAATGAGGATATTCGATTCTTCGTTCGCAACGCTCTCACGCCTGAGGGCTTCAGTGTTATTGAAGCCGCCGATGGCAGCACAGCTCTTGATCTATTTCGCAAGAGTGAGCCCTCCATCATTATTCTCGATCTCTCCATTGGACAACCTGATGGCTTTGAAGTCTGTAGAGAAATTCGCCGCACATCAACTGTTCCCATCATTATGCTGACAAGCCATGATGAAGAGATGGATGAAGCGATGTGCTTGGCGGCAGGCGCCGATGATTACATCACTAAGCCTGTCTCAGCTCGCATTCTTGCTCTTCGCACAAGCACTCAACTGCGACACCGTGCGATGCGCTCAATCACCTCTGGAAATGTAATCACTGCAGGGCCATTGGCTCTGAACACTGAAACCAGAGAGCTCTTCGTTGAAGATGAAAAGGTAGAGCTCACACGAACTGAATATGAATTCCTCTATCTCCTCATACAAAACCCTAAGAGAGTCTTCACTCGTGAGCAGGTGGCCGAAGCTATCGGTTCATCTCTGGAATACTCCAGTGATCATCTCCTAGATACCCACGCCTCACGCATCCGTATGAAGATTCGTGAGAAGAGCCAAATTAAAGTACTTCACGCTGTTCGTGGCGTGGGTTATCGCCTTTTAAGTAACTAGTTACTTTCCAAAGACAATGGCGTAAAGGTCCACCCCTCGAACGATTTGAACAATCAAGAGGAAAACGAGCACTCCCAAAATTCGGTAGAGCGTGTTGCCTACAGGTGGCTTCTTCCAGTCATAGCTTGGCTTCTTGCTCATCTTATCGAGAAGCCCAAGGATGAATCCTGGAATTGCAAGAACGACAAAGCTCCACGCAAGAAATGTTCGGGTGCTGTCAAAGAGTCCCTGAATCCAGCCTGCAGTAAGTGTGCCAATAAATACCATGGCGACAATCTTGAATGCTCCACGAGGAAGCAATCTATGGAGAAGAGATGTTTTAGGTAAACGGTCGCCAATTGTGAGATCAATTATAGATGGAAGAATAAAAATGATTGTGCCCAGCAACAATTTGATGTTGTATCCAACGAATGGCATCGCCAGTTCTACGAATACAAAAATCTTCAGCTCCAGAGCAATAATCTTGTGAATTGTGAGCGGTTCAATCATCAATGGTGCCACAGCAGAAAGTCTTTGAGGATAGGCATATGTCGCAAAGTCCTCTAGCACTAATCGAATAAATACGAAGATTGCAGCCCAAATTGCTATTTCTTCAGCTTTAAATGTGATTGGTAATTGCAAACCCGATAGTCCGTTGAGTGCACCAACCATCTTCATCATTGTCCAGCCAGATAGAAGGGTGGCAAGAGCATAATCAGTTGCTCTCTCCCACACTTCATCTCTATCTTCGGCTAGGCGTCTCAACGGACGAATAGCACTTGCAAGGAGTGCTGGTGCAAAGAAGATAATAAACATACCTGCGACTGTGAGTATTTCATCGCGTGAGGTGAGATTGCCTGAGAGGAATACTCCTAGGGCAAAGACTGCTGCCGCAACTAATCCTGCGAGAGCATCAAGAGTTGCAAGAGCGATGATCGCCATCGTTATCCATAGCGCAGGAGGAAGTGCCTCTCCAGAGGCACTCATTACCGCCAGAAGGCCCAAAATAAGGCCAGGAATAAGGGTTATTAGGGCTTTAGAGCCAAACATTGCGCGAAGGTATGAGGCATCTGCGATTGTTCTGGCAGATAGCGGTGAATATGGAGAAATGCGTGTGATGGCTGCCGCAAGAAGTCCATCGACCTTTTCTGTGCGAACTCCACCCCATGTTGAGCTTAAGTCTCCGATTCCTGGCCCGCGATTTACAGAGCGAAGATCTCCAGCCTTCACGCTCTCCAATTCATCCTGGCTCTCACCATCTTGCTCATCCCCTGATGAGGAATCTGATTCATCTTCTTCGCGTCGACCTGGATTTGAACTTGAGGATCCACTAGATGAGCCAGCAGCTGCAACGCCACCTGACAGAACTGCTAAGGCAGCAAATGCTGCGACTTGTAGATCTTTAGTGGTTTCGACATCCTGAGCAGGATCGTAAGAAGGAAGTTCTTCTCTGCTTTCTACCGCCTCCAACTGACTCTCAGTTGATAGTGTCACAAGGTTGGGGCAATTTCCCTCCCAATCAATTCGACCATCTACATCTTTACAGAACGACAAGACTTTAGTGTCGAGAACGCCATTTTCGTCATAAACTTGAATTTCAACTTCGTGATAACCAGGTTCAACATCATTTGGAATTTCGATATCGAGTTGCTCTGCCTCCGCAGAAGAAACTCGGTCGATCAGGACGGTATCAGCTCCCCAACTAGGCAGAAGCGATAATTGCAGAATGACGAGAATTGCTAGCGTTAACTTTCTTATCATTTCTTTGTTCCTCCTGATTTAACTGTGACCTTAATTTTCTGTCCTGGTTTGAGATTGTCAATGCCCACCTTTGCGCCATTTCCTTTAGGGCTTGGCTTAATCACTGGGCTCTTTGTTACTGCTTTTTGTGGGGTAGCTTGAGTAGTTTTTGGGGTTGGTTTAACACTCGGCTTTGTAGATGGTGTTAAAGAAGGCTTTACTGACGGCTTTGCAGAAGGCTTTGCCACAGGGCTCTTCTCCACCACTGTCACCTTGATCTTTTGTCCAGGCTTGAGATTTTCAACGGTGACCGAAGTCTTTCCGCCAGAGTTTTTTGGAGTGATAGAAAGTGGCGCAGAACTCTTGCTTGGCGCAGGCGTTGGTTTTGGTGAAGTAGTTGGCTTAGGTGCAGTAGTTGGCTTAGGGGAAGGCGTGGCGCTCGGTTGAGGTGTTGGCTTAGGTGAAGGAGTTGGAGTTGGGGAAGGTGTTGGTGTTGGAGATGGAGTTGGAGATGGAGTTGGAGTTGGGGACGGTGTTGGTGTTGGCGCAACAGGTGTTGTTGTTTCGATAGAAACAGGCGGGGTAATTGGCGCTGGAATTACTGGTGCAATTGGAGCAGATTGAGTTGGCGTTAGATAGGAAACTTGTTCAGGTGTTAGTGGAGTTGAAATGGTGGAGGGCGCTGAAACTCCAACAGAAGTAACAGTGGCCACTGTGAATGTGTATGGAGTTCCATTGGTAAGACCATGAACTGTGTGTGGAGAACTTGTCACAGTGAATGTATCTCCAGTCTCAACCACAGTAATGATGTAACCAGTGATCGGGGCTCCATTACCTGTGGCTCCAGAAAATTCCAAGCGTGCAGCTTGATTTGCTGGATAGCCCGTAACCACAGTAGGAGCATTCGGAATACCTGCTGGTCTCACTGTCATTGAATTTGAAGGTGCAGAAGTACCAGCTCCATTGACCGCAACAACTGTCACTGTATATAGAGTGCCATTGACGAGATTAGGAACTTCAACACTAGATGAGTTAGTTGTAACTAAAAGATTGCCAGGTTGAATAATCACTTCATAGTGATCAATTGGAAGACCGCCGGTGATTGTCGGTGGAGTAAATGTCAGGTTTGCTTTGTTATCACCTCGGACTAATGTGTCCAAGACAGGTGCTGCAGGTGGGCCAACTGGAGTTACTGAATTAGAACTTCCTGATGGGCTAGAAGTTCCTGCAGCATTTGTTGCTGTGACAGTGAAAGAGTAGGTAGTTCCGTTATTTAAACCATTGACGGTACATCCCGTTGAAGGAGCTGACACTGTGCAACTCTGGCCACCTGGAGAAGCGGTAACTGTATAACTTGTAATTGCAGCGCCTCCATTGCTCGTCGGAGCAGTAAAGGTGATCTGTGCACTTGCGTTGCCTGATGTTGCAGAAATCGATGATGGGGCGTTAGGCACCGTTGCAGGAGTTGCAGTCACTGAGACTGTTGAAGAATCAGAGTCACCAACAGCATTTGTGGCAAGGACACGGAATGTATATGCCACTCCATTTGTAAGGCCCAAGACGGTCACAGGTGAACTTGAACTCGTACCAGTCAATCCTCCAGGCTCTGCAATCACTGTGTAATTGGTAATTGCTGAACCATTAGCACCAGCTCCGCTAAAGGCCAGTGTTACTTGTCCATCACCGATTGTTGCTGAGATCGAAGTTGGTGGGGTTGGTAGCCCTGCGGGCGTAGCAGAAGGTGATGTCGCTGAGGCAACACCTGTACCAATTGCATTGATTGCCTGCGCTGTAAAGGTATAGGAAGTTCCATTGGTAAGTCCGATTACACGACAGCTTGTCGCAGGCGCTATAGCGGTGCAGGTCATACCGTTGCTTGCGGTAATGAGATATGAAGTTATCGGAGATCCGCCATCATCAGCAGGAGGAGTCAAACTCACCACCGTCGATGTGTCCCCTGCGATTACAGTCAAAGCAGTCGGTGCCCCTGGAGCAGCTGCAGGCACGGCAGAAGCGGATGCGGTAGAAAATTCCGAAATTCCCTTTGCATTAATGGCAGCAACTGTGAAGGTATAGCTTCCTCCATTAACGAGCCCTGTAATTGTTGCAGGTGAACTTGAAACAGTGAATGTATCCCCTGTTGGAGATACTTTGACTATATAGCCAGTAATTGCTGAACCATCATTGAATGCACCGCTAAAGGTGACCACAGCACTGTGATCTCCTGCGACAGCAGTGACGGTTGTAGGAGCAGAAGGAATTCCTGCAGGAATTACTGAAGTCGATGATGTGGATGGTGAATTTCCTATTGGATTCACCGCCACCGCTCTAAATGTGTATCCAATGCCGTTTGTTAAGCCCGCAACTACACATGAGGTGGCAGGAAGTGTTGCTGTGCAACTATGAAGACCATCCATGGATGTGAAGATGATTGCAGTGACTGACTCTCCTCCACTTCCTGAGATTGTATTCCAATTGCCTGCAGCGCTGACTGTTGCAGTTTCGTCACCTGCCACTGCCGTGACAGATGTTGGGGCATCTGCTACACCTGCGATTTTTACTGGAGCCGACGCTGTTGAAGTATCAGAAACGCCCACCGCATTTGTTGCAGTGACTTTAAAGGTGTAAGTAGAGCCATTTGTAAGGCCTGTTACAGTTATAGGAGAACCTGATCCAGTAAAGGTTTGACCCGTCTCCACCACTGTCAGGGTATAAGTAAGGATCGGCGAACCGCCATTATCTACTGGCGCAGAGAATCTCACCGTAGCTGTTTCGTCACCTCGGGTAGCTGTCACGGATGTAGGTGCCCCAGGGACCGAAGCAGGAGTAATCGCATTTGATGGGGATGATGTGCTGGTACCCGCAGCGTTGGTCGCTACCGCAATAAATTTATAGGTAGTTCCATTGGTCAATCCCGTAATCACGCAACTTGTCGCTGGAGAATTGACGATGCAACTCTTCTCGGGAGAAAGTAGATTTCCAGAGCTATCTGTTGCAACAATCTTATAGGAAGACACTTCACCGCCATTTATCAATGAAGGAGGCGTCACTGTGACAGTACCTGCATGATCTCCTGGTGTCGCAACTGGAGCAGATAGCGCTGCTGGCGGTAGTAAGGTCCAAATTGCTGTCAGAGTTGTATTTGAAGTGACTCCAGTGATTGTCTCTCCTGGTAAATATCTGGTTGTTCCATCAGTCCATCCACCAAATATGTGACCAGTTTCAGCAAGTCCTGAACCAGTTGGCAATACAAATGAATCTGTTGCGAGGCCTGTGATTGTGGCTGGAGTTGTTCCAGTGTCGGCTCCATTGAGGTTAAATGAAATTGCATAAATAGTTCCAGAAAATTGTGCAGTAAAAGTCTCGTTGCGAGCTGCGACTGTAAATGAGGCTCCTGGGGAGAAAGTATTTGAACCGTTGGACCATCCAATAAAGTTGCTATTGGCCTTGCTCACAGCAGATGCGATTGAAATGCTCGATCCAAAATTATATGAGGTCGGCGATGGTATTGAGCCTGAACCGCCGTTGAGAACATAAGTGACTGTATATGTTGAAGCTGTCCATGTTGCAGTAAGTGTCACATCGGTTGAGCCAACAGTCACGGTACCGCCGGCAGGAATTACTGATGCTCCATCACTCCAACCAGCGAATGTGTAGCCGCTGCGAACAGGAAGAGTTGTTGGTGCGGTGAAAGTTTCACCAATAATGTGATTTGGCTCTGTAATTGGTGTGCTGCTTGTGCCTTGAGCTAGATCAATAGTGATCTTCTGGGAGGTTGGGCTCCATAGAGCAGTAAGTGTTTCGGAGTTAGATCCGAACTGGTACTGGGCCCCGCCAGGATATGTAGTTCCACCCACACTCCAGCCTGCAAATCTGTAACCAGCTTTATTCACACTAGTTGTCGCTGGGAGAGTAATGATTGAACCAACAGTTCCAGAATTTGCGGTAGGTGCTGTAGAACCTCCCGCGGAACTGTATGTAAGTGTGTAGGTATTTGCAGTCCATTGAGCATAGAAAACATAATTTGTTGAAGTAATTGCATAGGTTGAAGTAGTTACTGAATTGCCAGATTGATCAATCCATCCTGTAAATGTATAGCCAGTTCTGGTTGGAATAACTGTGGTGATATTTTCAACATAGTTTGCAGCTCGCAAGACTGGAGCTGGTACTGCTCCAATTCCACCAGATAATTGATATGTAACTTCATACAAACGCAGCCACTCAGCTGTAAAAGTAGGGGATGAAGTTCCCATCACAATGCTTGCTCCAGGTTGATAAACCTGAGCGCCGTTCATCCATCCTGCGAACGCATAGACCTGACCATTATCAACAACTGTGAGGGTTTCAGGTGAGCCGAGGATAAAACTACTTCCGTACGCTGTCGCCGCTGTTACAGGAAGTCCAATCGGATCGATAACTGGATTGGAGTTCGCAACTCCAACAGCGTAGTTGACCGCATAAGTAGCAGGAGTCCAAATTGCAGTTAATGTCTTGTTGGTTGTTCCTGTAATTGATGAACCAGGCGAGTAAGTATTTGTGCCATCACTCCATCCACCAAATGTAAATCCAGCCTTGAGTAGATCTCCCTGGCTTGGAGCAGTTATCCCTGTGGAGCCTGTTGTGTAGCTCGCAGAAGACGGCGTGGTTCCAGTTCCTCCATTTAAATTAAAGGAGAAGGTCTGAGTAGTAGGTGTCCAAACTGGTGAAAGTGTGACATTTGCTGTTGCACTATAAGAATTACCTAACGCTGTTGTTGTTTCCGACCATCCGCCAAATGCATATCCTGCCTTGACCATTGTGCCGGCTGTTGGGAGTGAAATAGCGCTTGCACCAAAGGTGTAGGAATCGGAAGCGCGTGAAGGAGATCCTGAATCGGCACCAGTTGATGAATAAGTAATTGTGTAGACCAGCCCACTCCACTGAGCGATGAGAGTGACATTTCGGGCGGGCATAGTAAATGTATTTCCAGCCAAATATGCAGTTCCGCTCTCCATCCAGCCTAGGAAGCTATATCCGCTCTTTGTGAGTGAGCCTGCAGAAGCAACAGTGAAAGTCTCACCCAAGAGGCGGTTTGGTGCTGTTGGTGTGACACCAGTACCACCGTTTGATGAGTAAATCACTACATATTGAGTTCCATTCCATACCGCTGTGAAAGTGATATTTGCACTTCCTACTGTGAAAATCTCACCAGGGAGATAAGTGCGTGTGCCATCACTCCATCCTGCAAATGTTGAACCTAGGAGTGATAAGGAAGAAGAAGGAACGGTGAAAGTTTCACCAATAGTGACATATCCACTCTTGGTTGGAACCGATCCACTGCCGCCATTAGCGTTAAATGTAACTGTGTAGGTCTCTGGAATCCAATTAGCGTAGAGATTGAGATGAGCTAATGTCGCGTAATTGATTCCAACAGCAAACGCGGTTCCCGTGTCTGATTTCCATCCATTGAAAACATAACCGCTCTTTGCAAGAGTATTTCTACCTGCAATTTGATAGGTGCCTGATGCTAATGAGTAAGTTCCATTAGTTGGTGTAGTTCCTGATGTAGAACCATTTCCAAAATAGGAAATTGTGTATGGAATTGCAGTCCACTGCGCATACACAGTTCGAGATTCTGAAGGGGAGTAAAGACCTCCATTAAGACCTAAGTTTGTTCCTGCTGTCGAAGTATCAAACCATCCCTGGAAGTTATATCCACTTCTCACCGGCAGTGGCAATGTAAGAGGAGATCCCACTGAGAATGTATCTGTTGTAGGAAGAACCGTGCCGCCCATTGGGTTGTAGGTAACTACATACCCTCTAGGAGTTGCCGTTACTGCCGTTCCTGCCACTGATGTTCCTGTTTGATTGGTGGAAATCGCTGTAAATGAGTAATTGGAGCCATTTGTAAGGCCAGAAATAGTGCAACTTGTTGCGGGTGCGATTACGACACAACTTCCCACTGTAACTCCATTGAGTTTTGCCGTGACTGTGTAAGAGTCTGCTGGTCCATTAGTGCTACTTAAAGTTCCACCATTTACGGAGATGGTTACAGATGTATTTCCAGGAGCTACAGTGATTGAAGGAGCAGCGGGAGCGACTGGAACCCATTGTGAATAGACGGTAGTGGTGTCATAGAAAATTACAGCTGCTCCACCCGCATAGAAAGTTCCCGAACCGTTGGCTGCAGTATTAAATCCGACCGCGGTAAATCCAGGCTTTGTGAAATTAAGGTTTCCGTTGAGATTAAATGCTGATCCTGCGGTGAAAGTTATCGGGGCGAGAGTCCCTGAAGTCGCAGTGTTTGAATCGTAGAAAAGTTTGTACTGTCTAGCTGTCCAGATCGCATATAAAGTAATCGATGCAGTAGCAGTATATGGAGATGTCAGGGCTGTCGTTCCAGTCTTCGTAGTAGACCATCCAGAGAAGCTATAACCCTGCTTAACCATCGTTCCCACCGTTGCAAGAGTTACACCAGTGGTACCGACTGTATAAGTTTCACTTGTCTTGCTTGGAGATCCGAGTGCCACAGATACAGGTGCGGATGGATTTAATGTAAATGTCAGTGTGAGTGTTTGCGTTAACGCGCTACAAGTAGCACCGATTCCACCCCAGTTTGCGTTACTAAAGTTGGGACGTATGACATACGCAGGATTTGTACAAGCTTGATAGCCAGCATTACCAAATTCAATGAGAGCACCAGGAGTGAAAGTCCAAGTATTGCTTCCGATAGTCACAGCCGCTGAAGCATTAGTACGAATTGCGACGGCCAGCTGATCCACTTTCACGCTATCAGTGACGGTGATTGTTCCTCCATTGGAACTGGAGAATGTAAATGAACTATAAGAACCTGTTAATTGAGAAGCAAATGTCTGCCATGCGGTCAAAATAGATGCAGCGGGAACCTGACCAGTAGTAAAGGTTTGTGAGAAAGTTGCAGTTGTAGGTGCAGGACCGTTTGAATTGTAGGTAATTGTGTACACATCTGGCTTCCATAGCGCATAAAGAGTCTTGTTCCCGTAGAAAGTCTGGGTAGATCCATCGGCATAGTCAGCTGTTGTTGCTGTGTTGGTTTCCGCCCAACCATTGAAGGTATATCCCGTGCGCACAAAAGCATTTGCAGTAATTGCGAATGGTGTACCGCCGGTGATCGACTTATTTGCAACAGAACCACTTGTATTGCCATTGCCACTAAATGTGACTGTATATGGATTGCCAGTCCATTTTGCATAGAGTGTGATGTTTCCAGCTGGTGAATAAGTAGTAAGACCTGCTGAGTAAAGAGTGCCCGTGCCGTTAGAGGCTGTATTCCATCCATTGAAAGTGAAACCTGTGCGTGCCATCGTTCCAGCAGTCGCCAGGGTTACTGCGACTGTGCCTGTTGCTGTAACCGAGTCAACGCTAGGTGAGCCAGTACCCCCGTTGACATCAAAACGAATGCGAGAATTCCACTGTGCATAAAGAGTGATGTTTTGAAGAGTTGAGAAAGTAGTACCCGTGTCATAACGAGTACCAGAACCATTGGCAGCTGTATTCCATCCAGCAAATGTGTACCCGTTCTTCACAAGAGTTCCCGCGGGTAAAGTCATCGTCTCATTAAGAGCGAGTACGACAGTGTTCGGCTTATTTCCAGATGTCGCGGTGTTTGAATCGAAGGTAACGCTTGATCCCCATTGGGCATAGAGCGTCACATTTGCAGTTGGGGTGTATGAATCACTCACACGGTAAAGAGTTCCTCCTCCATTGGCAGCCGTGTTCCATCCCAAGAAGGAGTTACCTGTTCGTGCGAGAGTTCCCGAATTCGCAGAGATTGCGACAGGTGTATCTGCAACCATCAACTGAGGAAGGGGAACCGTTCCAGAGATTGCGGTATTGGAATCGTATGTGATGTAGGAATTCCATTGTGCATAGAGAGTGAGATCTCCAGTAGGAGATGTGAAGTTTGTGGTGCGTCTTGATGCAATCGTTGGTGCCCAGAAGCCGTATTTGGATGTGAAGTAGCCCTCAAGCTGAAGTATTTGGGCACTGGTTAAAGTGCTGTCATAAATGAGAACTTCCGCTACTTCCCAATCAGAGACTTCTGTTGATCGTCCTGTACCTCCGAAGTTATTGATAGTGACATTTGCAGGAAGTGCAGTAGTCCCCCCACCAGTGGTGCCTCTCGTAAGCCCTTTGGCACGGAAAAGGGCACCAGCATCACAGTTCCATGTCCAGTTGGTCCCTGTTGTTCCAGTTGAAGATGTGAGCCATCCTTCATGGTAGGCAACATCATTTGAGCCAGAAAAGAATCCGCTAAGCCAGTTGGTGGAGTAACCATCGAATATTCTTCGCTGGGTGGTTCCCGCATATCTGGCCACATAACACATTGTGTAATTAGCAAGAGTTGGATTGTTGAGAGTAATACCTGCAGCAATGCCACCTTTAACAGCTGTCACATTCTTAGTGGCGCCAAGTCCAGGTGCATTAGTAACCACTGTCGGGGCTCCACGCACTGCGGAGACATCTCGATTATTTCCTGATGAGTCAAACCAAACCTTGTTTTCCGCGTCATAGTTTGGAGCCTCAAGCTGAAGGAACGGAGTAGGAAGGCCCGCTGTCGTTCCCTTCGGTACATATCCGTATGTATCGGCGAAATAACTCTCCACTTGTTGCATTTGTGTGGTCGTTAAATATGAGTCGAATACAACCAGCTCTGCTATTTCAAAGTCTGAAGCTTCTCCACCGCCTGAATATTGGCCATAGTTAACAGAGAGATTGGCAGGTAAGTACTTGATTGTCGTTGTTGCATTATTTTTTGCAACACCACCATCGCGCAGATTATCTCCGGAATCACAGATGATGTGCCAAGAGCGATCATTTGTAACTGTTGAGGATGGTGTAATCCATCCACCATGGTGAGCTACGCCCGCAGCATCGTTCCAGAAGCCAGATAGCCAGTTTTCTGCTGCGGTATCAATCATACGATTGCGATTATTGCCCGCATATCGTGCAACATAACAGAGGGTGTATGCCGAAAGCTTTGGGTTATTGAACTTAATTCCAGCGGTAGTTGCTCCTTGAATTGTGGTGAAATCTTTTGAGAGGCCATTATCAGCACCTGATGATGCCTTTATAGGTGTGCCTCTCGTGGCGATTGAATCTCTTCCATTACCAGATGAATCTGCCCAGACCTTAGTTGAAGTGTTGTAATCAGCGGCTTTGAAGCGCATGAAGATACTTGGAAGGCCTAACAGGTCTGCTGTAGCGGTGTAGTTGGTTCCTTTACCGTTTGCCAGATCATTCCAGCCATCCCAGTAGTAACCAGTCTTTGCCAAGGTATTTGGATTATCTGCGATTGTTACAGGAGAGGATGCAGATCGAGCTATCTGATCGGCTGGAGCAACACCTGATGTATTTGTGTTTCCGTCATAGCGAATGACATACGACCACTCTGCATAGAGAGTTGTTGTGACACGCTCAATTGCAGTACCAGTGTCATAGTGAGTACCAGTTCCATCAGCCTTTGTATTCCATCCAGTAAAGCGGAAGCCTGGCTTTTCCAAGTTGTTGACATTCTCAGATGCAATCCAAGAATCAGATGGATCGCGCCACTGAATAACAATCATTCCATCGCCAGCTTTAGCGGAAGAGACGCTTGCTGAATATCCATTTCCACCAAATCCAACGCCGACTGTTGAATCACCACCATTACCCAGAGAATATGAGTAATTGATGGATGAAAGACCGCCAGGAGCAGTTGCTGGCGTAACAATTCCTGTTGCACCCACTGCTCCTGAAATCAATGTGACGCGGGTGGAGTTGATGTAACCAGATCCACCACCGCCGCCTCCGTTGGATTGGAGACCATCGCAATGTCCTCCGCCTCCACCGAAGAGACCACCACCGCCACCTCCACCACCTTCATTATTGGTGGTCGGATGTCCTGCACCAGAGCCACCTTGTTGTGAGCGACCTGCAGTAGGAGCTATAGAACAAAGTGTCGTGGCAGTTGCTGCAGCACCTCCTGCAACAAGAGTTCCACCGCGACCAGTGCGGTTGGCATAAGTGGCTGCATCTCCTGCACCGGTAGATCCACCACCGCCGCCGCCATCACTGGTGGCGCCTCCAGGCGAAGAACCGCCGCCGCCGCCAACAATGATGAGTGGTGTTGAAGTATCGGACCCCGAGAAGATTCCAGACATACCTCCACCGGAGCTGCCTTTATATGCATTAGGAGAAAGGCCACCTGCGCCTCCGCCACCATATTGCGGTGTGAGATCGAATGCTTCTCCGCCTTGTCCAACAACAACAGTCAGAGTCTCTGGATTGCCTGTCGCAGTAAGAGTTGTCTTGGAGTAACCACCTGCACCACCTGCACCTGAAGAACCGTAAGTTGCATGATAAACACCGCCACCACCTGCACCCCAAGCTTCAACGAGGATTTTATCTCCCGCTGGAATATTGCTTGGCACTACAAATGATTGATTAAAGGTCGCGGGTGCTGGTGTAGTGATTGCTTCGTAGTTCTGAGCAATCTCTGCTGCAGTGAGTGCTCTGTTATAAACGCGGACGGAATAAATCTTGCCATTAAAGAAATTAGTCGCGGCACTGCTTGAAAGAAGTGCTCCAATCAATACATTGATGGAGTTTGTTGGTAATGAAGCCTTTGTGAGTGTTGTTCCATCCTGCACGCCATTAAGGAAAGGGGTGAGTCCATATGAACTATCAAACACCGCATTTGCCACATATTTATTTCCGGTACTTAGAGTGGTCGCACCCACACTAGGAGTCCATGGTGCAGCTTCTGCGTGTAGTGCCAGCTTTGAATTGTTGATTCCAAGGAAGTAATTTCCTGCGACTCCATTATTTTGGCGTGAGATCAAATATGGTGAACCTGAAAGTGAATTAGGTTTGAAAGTTACCTCGATGGTGAAGGGATTTGCTCCAGCAAAATTGAGTACATTTCCAAGATTGAAGTATTGGTTGGTTCCATTAAGTGTCCAAGCCTTTTCGACAGAGTCGTAGGTTGGTGAATTAACTGCAGTAGCGACAATTCCACTGGAAGAATTGTCATACCAAGATGTGCCAACAATTGATGCCGTGTTGGATGCATCTAGATTGAGTACTAATCCGCTCTTGACTGTCTGCAGAGGTGTAGGGAATGTATAGATTCGGCAGTGGGTATAGCCAGTTTCAAGCCTACAGCCGTTGGAGTTAGCGTTGGCAGGGCTTATCACTTGCGATGGAACAGATCCCGTAGAGGCGCCATTTGCTAGATAAGTCAGAGTGGCGTTGAACTGTGCATAGAGGGTGGCACTTCCAGTCGTTGTATATGAAGCACCGCCTGCATAGGATGTGCCCGTTCCATATGGACTTGTGTTCCACCCAGCGAAGGAGAGTCCTGCTTTCTTAATTGAAGTTGGATTAGGAAGATTGAAAGTTCCGTTTCCGGTACCCGTTGTAGTCACAGATGCTGGAGCTGTACCTGTATCGGCTCCATTGAGATTAAAGGCGATTACTGCGGTCCATTGCGCGTAGAGAGTGATATCTCCAACCGCTGATTTCCAGTTGGTGGCACCAACTGCGTAATTGGTACCTAGACCATTTGCGAGAGTATTCCAACCTGTCAGGCGATATCCCGTACGAGCAAGACCTGTTGCACTATCAAGAGTGATAGTTGAGAGAGATGATTTCACGGTAACGGAATCGGCAACAGTATTAGAGGCAGATGTATTTCCATTGCCGTTATATGTAACTGTGTAGTTCCACTCTGCAAATAGTTTTACAGGGCCTTGTGGGATAAATTCAAATCCCACTGGATAGTCAGTTCCTAAGCCATCGGCTTGTGTGTTCCAACCTACAAATGTAAAGCCAGGCTTAGAAATAGTTCCTTGAAGTCCTGCGGTCATCGTCTCGTTGATTATTGACTGAGTGGTGACTGTTTCTGCAGTAGTGCCTGAGACTGCAGTGTTGCTGTCGTAGGTAATCGTGGAGAGGAAGTCGAACTTAATAATCACAACACCGGATCCACCAGCACCACCAGCTGCATTTCCTGAACCGCCTGCGCCACCACCTCCGCCGCGTCCATTCACACCTGCAGTTCCCGCTGCAGCATTTCCACCATTTCCAGCACCGCTATTAGCAGCTCCATTTCCGCCTAGACCACCCGCTGCTGCATAGCCACCGCCACCGCCACCCGCGCCATAGATGGTTGCAGTTCCACTAAATGAGTTTGAAATTCCAGCGCCACCA
Source organism: uncultured Candidatus Planktophila sp. (assembly GCA_937927965.1). Classification (GTDB taxonomy): domain Bacteria; phylum Actinomycetota; class Actinomycetes; order Nanopelagicales; family Nanopelagicaceae; genus Planktophila. Next base: position 5,720 of record CALEZA010000122.1, on the reverse strand, counting down.
TTACATGCAGCGATACCCGTGTTATTTGATCCAAAGCCTCCAACACCACCTGCGCCGCCAGTTCCACCACCAGTGCCGCCTGCAGGGTTACCGCCGCGAGCACAGTTAGTTTGAATTCCTGGCCATGTGCCACCACCTGCACCACCTGTTGCAATGAATTCATCCTGTCCCACATAAACAGCAGATGAACTTCCTACTGAGCTGGCAGCTCCGCCTGCACCGACTGCTACTGGCAGACCCATACCTGGTGTTACTGGAATATTGCTGCGGATCTGAACGCCACCTCCGCCACCGCCTCCACCGACGTTGTATCCGCCACCGCCACCGCCACCAACGGCAATGAAATCAATTGTGGAGACCCCTTCTGGAACTGCGTAACCACAATTTCCAACAGAAGAGAATGAATTTATCTGCTCACCGTTGATGTAGGTAGTCACAGGTGTACAAGCAACTAACCAATGGGCATACAGTGTTGTGTTTACAGTTACTGTCAGCGTGTCATTAATTGCATAGTAAGTACCACTTAGATTTGCCAATGTATTCCAACCAACAAAGACACTTCCTGTTTTAACAAGATTTCCTGTATTGGCAACAGCGGTGTGAACAGTTTGTCCAGCTGTGAAAGTTTCGCTTAATGGGACTGTTCCGCCAGTAGCACCATTTGCGTTATAAGTAACAACAGGAACCCAGATTGCATAAAGAGTGGTGTTTCCGCGAGGTAGGTATGTGCTCCCTGCAGCATAAGAAGTTCCAGTCCCATCTGCTGCTGTATTCCAACCGAGAAAGTTTAAGTTTGCCTTGGCAAGTGTTCCTTGCGATGCAAGAGTGATATTTGCACCACGAGTTGATTGTGTAATCGTGGTGGAGGATGCAGCTCCAGTTCCACCATTTGCACTAAAGGTAACTGTTGCAACATTTGCATAGCGAATGACAACAACTCCAGATCCACCAGCGCCACCAGCAGAATTAACAACGCCTCCGCCGCCTCCGCCGCCGCCAGTATTAGCGGTGCCAGAAACTCCAGTACCAGCTCCACCATTTCCTGCGCCTGCACCACCAGCTAGACCCACTGCAACGGCTGTGCCAAGGCGTCCACCTCCACCGCCTGCGCCATACATTTTTGCCGTCGTTGTAATTGAATTCATGACGCCAGGTCCACCGTTACAGGCAGCATTCGAACTATTAAATGAACCGTAACCACCATAACCGCCACTGCCGCTAAACAAACTCGTCAAAGAGTCGCTCTCTGCAGAGATGGAACCTCCAGCCGAAGAGCCAAATCCAGCAGGGCAGGCGTTCGAGCTGTTCCTACCTGCAGTTGTTCCACCTTCACCGCCATTAGCGGTCGCTGTGAAAGTTTCAATTGTCAGGGTCGAAGCGTTTCCTGTTCCACCAGAGCTCGATGCAGTCGCAGAACTGGCAGCACCACCTGTACCAATCGTTATTTGAATTACTTGATTGACTCGAACTGGTTGCTGATACTTGAAGAATGTTCCTCCGCCAGCACCACCAGATCCACCATTAGATCCGCCGCCACCGCCGCCGCCGACAACGAGATAATCAATTGTGTCGACAGCTGCAGGAACTTCCCACCAACAACTAATTCCTGCAGTCACTGTGACAACGGTCCAACCACCTGTTGTGGTTGATGATGATGTACAAGCAGTTGCAGGACCATTTGCAGCAACTGCGGCATTGATTATTCCGCCAGGATTTACACCACTACCTGCAGCTGTGTACCAATCTGTGACAACGAGTGCATTGCGACATGAAGATCCGCCGCCGCCAGCGCCATTATCGCCACCACCGCCGCCGCCGTAACATCCACCACCGCCGCCACCAGATTCATCACGAGAATCACCACCCTGGTAGAGAGAGCCCGCAAAACCTGGGAAATTATTTATTGAATATCCACCGGCGCCACCAGTGGTTGCAGATGCAGCTAGACCTGGATTGCTTCCTGTTCCAGCAGTTCCAGTCTCTCCACCACCTGCGCCACCTCCTGTAGCTCCATACCCTCCACCACCGCCACCAGCTGCCGTGATCAGATCAACGCTTGCGTTGCTAATTCTTACGGCGGAGCGTCCTCCACCAGATGCCATCGAATTGGCGCGGGGAGAGAAACACGATCCACCTTTACCGCCGCCACCGAATGTGCGAGGTGTGTAATAGCAACCTCCTGAAAGTGTTGGAAGTACACCTCCACCACCTTCTCCCACTATCAAGTCAAATACATCTCCAGGATTTACGGCCACACTTCCGATAGCAAATCCGCCGCCGCCGCCGACACCTGATGCTGAATAAGCACCTCCACCAGCTGCGCCAATTACAAAAAACTTTAAAGATGTGACACCTGTGGGCACTGTGAATGTTTGAGTCTCACCTGTGTAGTTAAAAAACTCTTTTACAAGTTGACTACTCGAATTGGTATAGCGGATAGCGATACAGCCGTTACCACCTTTAGTTGCGGAGATGCTTGTACTTGCTGCTCCGCCCACACCAACTCCTGCAACACATCCTGTGCTCCACTCTGCATAGAGCGTGATATGGCTTGTTGGGCTAAATGGTCCACCCGGCGCAAATGAGGTTCCGCTTCCATCTGCAGCTGTATTCCACCCCGTAAAAACCGCGCCATTCTTAGACATTGTGCCGATAGTTGCCAGAGTCACGCCACCGCCAACAGCACTCTCAGTCACATATGGAACAGAGGGCGAACCAGAACCCGTATTGGCATCAAATTTCACAGTAAAGAGGTTGTAAGTACTACAACGAGGTGCAACGCGATCAAGCCATGCGCCTGTTACTGCCCAAGCTCCTGTTACTGCATTTCCTGTATTACAAGGCGCATTTCCTAGTGTTCCTGCACCAGCGATGAGCGTGCTGATTTCTACACTATCTTGAAGTGAGGGAAGTGTCTGGCAGAGAAGTCCACCGCCATTTGCGTAGCCATTGGCTTGAATGCGAAAACCTGTTGCAACTTTTCCAGTAGGACAGAAAACATTCGTTGTTGGAGCTCCATATAAGTTGTACTTTGTGGAGTTAGATGTTGTGTGAGGCGTATTAGCCATCGTGCCATCTGCTTCTAGCGCTCTACATAAAATTCCTACGCCGCTAGTTCCTGCAATAGAAAAACCAACTACAACATAATTTGCTGGACAGTTTGCGCCACGATAAGTATCTCCACCGCCACCGCCGCCATAGTTGACTGCATCGTATTGATTGGTGAAGTAGGTCGAGGCTGCAGCTGCTGGGGCGCTACCCACTGTGACTGCAACGGGAAAAGATATGAAAAGTCCGGCGAAGAGGGTGTAAACGGTCCAACGAGAGATCTGAGTGCGTGAAGGCAGCCTCAGCCCAAAACTCATTGTTATTACCTCTTTATCTGCACCAGCCAGCGAGGTTAAATTTTAGTTTTAGGGTGAGAATTTCGATAGCGAAATGGGGTGAAAAGGGCATATCTCACCCATGTATATAACCCTTAACTACATTGATGTAATTTAATTGGTGAGAATTTAACCGCGCCAGCTCTGGCTTAGAGGTCGTCCCTCTGCATAACCAGATGCTGATTGAATTCCCACAAGTGCTCGCTCTGCAAATTCTTCTAGAGTGCGAGCGCCTGCATAGGTGCACGATGATCGAAGTCCAGAGATGATTTCATCAATGAGATCTTCAACGCCTGGTCTTGCTGGGTCCAGATACATCTTTGAAGATGAGATTCCCTCTTCAAAGAGCGCCTTGCGAGCTCTATCAAATGCATCTTCTTTAGAAGTTCTCGCTGCAACAGCACGCTTTGATGCCATTCCAAAAGATTCCTTATAGGCACGCCCTGAGCTATCACGAAGAAGATCTCCTGGGGATTCATAAGTGCCTGCAAACCACGAACCAATCATCACCTGTGATGCTCCTGCCGCGAGTGCGAGTGCAACATCGCGGGGATGGCGCACTCCGCCATCTGCCCACACATGCTTGCCCAGCTTCTTCGCCTCAGCTGCACATTCCAACACTGCTGAAAATTGTGGGCGACCCACTCCAGTTTGCATGCGAGTCGTACACATCGCTCCAGGTCCTACTCCCACCTTAATGATGTCAGCTCCTGCTGCAACGAGATCGCGTACACCTTCAGCTGTCACCACATTGCCAGCAACAATAGGCACCCCAAGGTTGAGCGCCTTTATTACCTGAAGGGCTTCAATCATCTTCTTCTGATGTCCATGTGCAGTATCCACTACGAGCACATCAGCTCCGAAGGCAACTAGCTTGGATGCCTTCTCAGCAATATCGCCATTGATTCCCACGGCAGCTGCAATACGCAAGCGGCCCTTGCCATCTAGCGCTGGCTTATAGAGTGTGGCACGAAGAGCGCCTGTGCGGGTAATAATTCCAACGAGATCACCGCTGTGTGAAACCACTGGAGCGACGGTGCGAACTTTCTCATTGAGGAAATCAAATGCCTCTCGTGGATTGAGAGTGTCAGGCATTGTGGTCAACTCTGCTGTCATGACCTGACCTAGTTGAGTGAAGCGATCGACGCTGTGGAGATCATCTTCTGTAATGATGCCAACAGGCTTCTTTCCCTCCACCACAACAATTGCTCCGTGAGCTCTTTTGTTAATCAAGCTTGCAGCATCTGCCACAGTCTGTTGTGGTGTGAGAGTGATGGGTGTTTCAAAGAATGTGTGGCTGGCTTTGACTGAAGCGATTACCTCTTGAACAATCTCTAGCGGAATATCTTGAGGAATCACCACAAGTCCACCGCGACGAGCAACTGTCTCTGCCATGCGACGACCTGCAATAGCGGTCATATTGGCAACGACGAGAGGAATGGTGGTTCCTGTTCCATCCTGGGTGTCGAGATCTACCTCCATACGACTTGAGATTTCAGAGTTGGACGGTGCCATAAAGACATCGTCATAAGTGAGGTCGAATTGAGGCTGGGTGATAAAGCGCATGGGGAGAGGATACCGAAATTCACCCAATTAAAACGCTCGTCTATGTCCTGGCAAGGCTCAGATTCAAGCCTTCCTCAGGCTCAGGTTGACCACCTTCCTAGTCATATCTAAAGAGTGACCGAGAGCTCTATTCATTTTGGAAATTACTCTCAATACACTTCAAGAATGTTGCACAAGAAGATTCTCTCAATTTCGCTCTTAACCACACTACTTTCGCTCTCTTCGAACGCGCCAGCGCAGGCCGAAACTTTCAAGTTTGATCTCACAGGTACTCAACTCATCTGCAACGATTACATTTTTATTGGAATGCGTGGTTCAGGGGAGAAATTTGGCAATCCAAATGGTGGGGCAAGTCAATTTGCCAGTTTACTTGGTGCACCACTGGGCTCTCTCTATGATGAACTAAACAAAATCCCTCAACTGAAAAACAAGATGACTCCCGAAGGTGTCAAAGGATATGAGGCAGCAGATGTTGCACTCACCAGCAACTACATCTCTGCAGTAACAAGTGTGTCAGGCTCAGAACTCACTACGAAATATCTTGATTACTATCGTACCTGTCCTAAATCAAAATTTATTCTTGCAGGATATTCTCAAGGTTCCTATGCCGTACACTATTTCTTAGATTTCACTAGAAAAACCTCTCCACAATACTTGGATAGGGTTGTTGCAGCTGTGCTCTTGGCATCGCCTTCAAATCCAGTCACAGGAATCATCAAGGTATCGGCTAGAAGATTACTTTCGGGACACCTTCTGGCAATCCGTTACAAC
>CALEZA010000121.1 GCA_937927965.1 uncultured Candidatus Planktophila sp. | reverse complement strand
GACCCACGGATTAAAAGTCCGTTGCTCTACCGACTGAGCTAAAGGCCCCAACTGCTAATGCGGGCCAATTCTAGGCTATTGCAAGTGCCACTTTTACCACTGAGAGATGGTGAAAGTGGCTGTTGCACTCTCAGTTGTAAGCACCATCAGAGAAAGATTTGTTCCAGGCAATTGAAACTTCTCGCCAGCTTTAAAACCACGCAAAGTCCATCCTCCATATGGTGGAAGCATCAGCACACCGTTGACTTCAGTGGGAATCACAGGCGCTGGTAAATCAGATTCCCTTCTGCTGATAATTACTGGGCCTGCTGATCCACTCTTATCTAAGAGCCAATCCGGACCAATCATTCGCACCTGAATTTCTGGAGAGGTAGATATGCCTGACACCATCATGCAGCGATCTTTTCCTGGATTGGAATACTCAAAGAAATACCAAGTGCCTTTATATTTCATTTGATAGACGAGGTTTGATGACTTGGATCGGGATTCATCAACTGTGTATGTTTGGCCGACCTTAATATCTTTAGCCAATGGAACACCAAAAACAGTAGCTCTTTGAGTTGCACTCAGAGTTGCGTTAGGGCACCACTCATCATTGCCCATCAAATCTCTAAAGTCACCGTACTCATCGATAGAGCAGTTATTTGAATTAAACTTGGAGTAATCTGATTTTTCACAGAACATAGAGGCTGAGTGAAGATAGCCGAAGTTGTGGCCGAGTTCGTGGGTGAGTGTTGAAGTGCCCAGCGATTTCAAAATCACTGTATTTCCTCCTTGAGCACCAATTCCTGCATATCCACAAGTGTCGCTGATATTTGCCACAACAAGATGAACTCCAACTGGAATTGTCTTTAATCCAGCGATCTTCATTGCACTTTGAATATCTGCTCTGTTATTGCATCGGCGAACGGATGTGCCTGGCTTGCCCACAAAGAATTTAGGTGACCCGAATTTGAGACCATCGTTGGAAGCCCTCTTCCAGAAGGCAGTTGCATTTGAAACGGCAGTCTTTGCAAAGACCAACATATCTCCCTCAGCTGTGAGTGTCTCTTCACTCTGCGAGGTCCAGAAATTAGGCTCAGATGATGGGGTAAGAGCCACATAGTAAATTTTCTGAGTAACCGACCACTGGTTGGAACTCTTGGACGCTGCAGAGGCAGGAGCCATAGAGCACAGCAACAGGAGCGAAGTCACGAGGGCAAGTGGTTTTCTCATGTCTTCTTCACCGTAATTGGGTGAGGAATTTATGCAGACATTCTCGCGTATTACTGAATTAATGACTATCTATGCCGTTTCAATTGACCATTCATCAAAGCGATATATCCTTAAATCTAAGCTCACAATTGCGTACTCTTTTCGCATGAGAAACTCTAAACTGATCAAATTTGGCGGGTTTTTATTCACACTCTTATTTTTATTCCAACCTTCGGTTGCTCACTCTTCAAGTGCCAAAACTCCTGTTGAAGGCGCTGAATGTTTTGCAGAAACTGTTTTGGAAAAAGTGAATTTGTACTGCTATTTGTCTAGCGAATCGCCAGAAGTTCTTATCTATGAAAATACAAGTAATCAAATAATTATTATTAATTCGCCCGTCTCCCGTACCAAGGGAGAATCGGGAATTCATCGCACCAATCTTGCCAAAGATATCTCGATAGTTGGTATTGCCAAAGAAAATATTAGGCCAGGGGCTTTGGGACAAGTTTGGGCTGGTGGCGGAGATCCCGACATCTCAGAACACGATTCCAATATTATTCCTAATTTTGATACAAGTTCATATAAAAAGGGTGCGCTTCTTTATGTCTCAGAGAGCGGCGGTATTACGGATACTCGCCCATCCAAGGCGATAATTGTTGGAAGAGTTTTTTGGCCAGCTCGAGCAGAGAGTGATTCGTATACCTTGGAAATTGCGGGAAGCAACTCTGGGATTTGGAAAAAATTGCCTTCAACAGAAGGGCAGCTTTGTGGAGATCTCCCTGAATTCGCAATATTGCCCCAATTTAGATGTGATATGAATGAAGATGGGAACTATGTTTTGTATGAGCTGAATCAGGGCTCAACACTTGCAGAATCCATTCAAGAAAGCACTGGTTTTGTACTCGACTGGACCTCTGGTGGGCTAATTCTTTGCGCTCTATTGCTCTTTGTGATTTTTTACATCGGTTTCAAAGAGGGTTCTTCGAGTAAGAAGAATGCATTCTTTCAGAGCTCTGTTACCTTACTTTTTGCCGCCTTAACTATATTCGGCTTAGTCGCTCTCTACATTAATGTCCTTGAACCTTTATTTTCGGGAACGAAAGTAGATTTTTCCAAGAAGATATTTGGTGTTCCCCAATATGTCCTATTCATGTTTTGGGCATTAGTCGGATCTGGTTATATTAACAATAAGAGAAAGTAACTAATTACATTAGAAAGTTGCTGCATCAATCACAAAGCGATATTTCACATCACTGGCGATTGTGCGCTCATATGCCTTGTTGATGTAATCGGCTTTAATCACCTCAACATCGCTGAGAATATTGTGTTCACCGCAGAAGTTGAGCATCTCTTGAGTCTCAGGAATGCCACCAATCATTGATCCTGCCATTGAACGACGAGCACCTAGTAGTACACCTGCATGAACTGCATATGGCTTACCTGGCAGACCAATCACCACAAGAGTGCCATCCTGCTTTAGGAGATTGAGATATTGGTTAACATCAATTTCAGCACTAACGGTATTGAGAATCAGATCAAAGCTTTTTGCGAGTGCTTTGAAATTTGCAGGGTCATTGGTAGAGACAAAATGTTGCGCTCCCATGGCAAGAGCATCTGCTTCTTTCGATGGAGAGTGCGAGAGAACTGTAACTTCCGCTCCCATTGCCACAGCAAACTTCACTCCCATATGTCCAAGTCCGCCAAGTCCCATGACTGCAACTTTGCTTCCCTTGGTGACTCCCCAATGTTTAATCGGTGACCAGAGAGTCACTCCTGCACAAAGCAAAGGAGCCACTCCATCGAGGGGAAGGTGAGATGGGATATGAACTGCATAATCTTCATTAATCACAAAGCGATTGGAGTAGCCACCCATCGTGACAGTTTTTCCATCGCGCTCATATCCGTTATAGGTACCTGTCATACCTTCAACACAATATTGTTGAAGGCCTTTCTGGCATTGCTCGCATGTGCGGCAAGAGTCAACAAAGACTCCAACGCCAATGTGATCGCCCACTTTGAACTTGGTTACCGATGAACCTACTGATGTAACGACTCCTGCAATTTCATGGCCGGGAACCATAGGGAAAATTGCAGGACCCCACTCTTGCTTAGCTTGATGAATATCTGAGTGACAGATTCCTGCATATTTAATATCGAGCTCAACATCGTGATCACCTGGTGTGCGGCGATTAAATTCGAAAGGAACTAGTGCCTCTCCTGCTGCAAGTGCTGCATAACCTTTTGTGTTCATTACTGCCTTCCTGCGCTTGCGCGGGATAGTCGATCTCGGATGGCAGTTGCAATATCACTGCCTGTGGGTTGAATTACTACAACCCTAGCGATGTTTTGATGATCTGCATCTCGAAGTGCTCCATAGAGCACTCGTGCAAAATCTTCGTTACTAATTGGTGAAGCCAATCTGACCACACCTACAGGGGTTGAATAATCTTTCAGAGCGATAAGTCCATCGCCAGGTTCTGGGGTGACATCAAGCAGGACCTTCGCCTCAGGGGCGTAGTGATGCTCTAGCGCTCCACTTACTCGAATGAGATCTCCGCGGTGTATGACCGTGAGCCCAGTTACCTCTTCAATCTCTTCGAGCGTAATTGCACCTGGCCGTAAGATGCGAGGAGCGCTCTGCGTGCAATCAATAATCGTTGACTCCACACCAACAGATGAAGGTCCACCATCGAGGATGAGATCTTCATCTGACAGATATTGTGAAAGCTCTTCTCTCACTGCATCAGCTGTGGTGGGCGAGACATGACCAAAACGATTAGCACTCGGTGCTGCAACACCTTTGCCACCTACTTTCTTAAACGCTGCAAGGAGAGCAAGAGCGATTGCATGGTTGGGCACTCTGAGTCCCACCGTTTCTTGACCACCAGTGATGAAATCTTTTGCCAGATCTGTGCGAGTCAGAATAAGGGTCATAGGTCCCGGCCAAAATGATCGAGCGAGTTCTATTGCGTAATCAGGAATCTCTGATGCCCATAGATCCATATCTTGCATATTCGCCAAGTGAACGATGAGTGGATGATCTGATGGGCGCCCTTTAACTTCATAAATACGAGCAACAGCTGCAGGATTGGTCGCATCTGCGCCCAATCCATAGACCGTCTCGGTTGGCATTGCCACTAAAGCTCCTGAAGTCAGTGCTGAGGCAGCCAGAGTCAGGGAATCTGCTGTGCAGTGAGAAATAAATTGTCCCTGAGTCATAACGCCAATTATCCCTGCTTTTTGCGAGAAGATAGCCACATGAGTCTTAAGGTCATGCAGATTATCGCCCGTATGAATGTGGGTGGTCCTGCCGTCATCGTGGCAGATCTGATGCGTGGACTCGACAAGGCTCAATTCAATCAAATTCTCATCACAGGCTACTGCGATGCCAATGAGGCAGATTATTTAGAGACTGTAGCCACAGATATCAAAGCAACTCGCATAGCGGGATTAGGTCGTTCGGTCTCACCGATTGCAGACCTCCGTGCCTTTATCTCGCTCGTTGCAATGATCAAGAGTGAAAAACCTGATGTGATTCATACTCACACAGCTAAAGCTGGTGTGTTGGGACGACTTGCAGCAATCATCGCAGGCTCTCGCGCAATCAGAGTTCACACCTTCCATGGACACCTCCTCCACGGCTATTTCTCTGGATGGAAGGTAAAACTTGTGATTGCAATTGAGAAGTTCTTAGCTCGCCGAACAGATCACTTAATTGCTGTCGGAACACAGGTGCGCGAGGATCTCCTCGAAGTGGGAATCGGTAAAAAAGATCAATACTCAGTCTTCTTCCCAGGTTTACCCACTCCAGTAGCGCCGCAGAAATCAGAAGCACGAAAAAATCTTGGACTAGACCCAACAACTCTCTACTGCACATTTGTTGGTCGCCTCACTCACATTAAGCGACCTGATCGCTTACTTGATGTTGTTGCAGCTTGCGTTGGACGAGAGCTACCGATTCACTTCCTTGTTGCAGGAGAAGGTGAACTCTTTGAAAGCTCTCGAGCAAGAGCTAGATCTGAAAATCTTCCCATCACTTTCCTTGGCTGGCGCAGTGATATCGCCGAGCTCTTTGCAGCAAGTGATATTGCAATCCTGACCAGCGACAATGAAGGAATTCCTCTCACCCTTATCCAAGCTGCACAGGCGGGGTTGCCGATAGTTGCACCTCGCGTTGGATCTATCGCAGATATCGTCCTCGATGGAGAGAGCGGATATCTCACCTCTACCCAGCCGGGCGCTATGGCTAGCGCTCTCAGCGCACTTGCAGGTGATTCTCAACTGCGAACACGACTTGGTGCTGCAGGTATTGCTCACACCACAGCACATTTCTCATTAGATAAATCACTCCGTGATCACGCATCACTCTATGAGAATTCACAGAATTCATAAGCCATACTGGGCTCATGAATCAGACACTAACTAAAAAGACTCTCTGGATCGCAGCGCCCCTGGCACTTATTGCTGCTGTGACACTTCCTCTTTCTGCAAATGCAGCAACTACAACTCGACACATCACTGTGAGCGCAGAAGGCACAGTAAAGGTCACTCCTGATGCTGTGCGATTGAATGCTTCTGTCACGGTCGTTGCTGCAACAAGTAAGTTAGCTCTTAGCCAGGTGAGCGCAACAGCTGATGCTCTTCGTGCCGCCCTCACCAAGGCGAGCATCTCCTCTAAAGATATTGCAACACAATCTATTACTGTCTATCCCGAGTACAACTACACAAATGAGAAGGGTTCAACTCTCATTGGTTATCGCGGAACTCAGAGCTTCACAGTCGTGATTCGCAATGCAGCAAATGCTGGAGTTGTAGTCGATTCTGTTGTTGCAGCAGGTGGAGATAATCTCCAGGTAAACGCTGTTACTCCATTTGTTCTCGACAGCTCAAAGGCTGCTGAATCAGCTCGCGCAGTTGCTGTGAAGAATGCAAAAACAAAGGCACTCTCATATGCAAAATTGCTAGGGGTAAAGCTCTCCAAGATTTCATACTTGACCGAGAATGGGAGTCCTTCTATTTCGGCCCCAATCTATGCGGGAGCAGTTGCAAAGTCAGATATGGGAACGACAGTTGTCGATCTTGGTGAGCAAGATGTGACAGTCTCGATTACCGTTCGATGGAGCCTGTAATACCCTTTAGGCATGGATAACTCTCGCCTTGAGACGGCTCTTGCTCAGCTCATTGAGGAAGGTTCGATTACAACCGAGCAAGGCTCTCTTGTGCGCCAGACTTATCAATCTTTGGGCGATAAACCGCAATCTCATAGAAGTATTGCAGCTGAAATTGGCGGATATCTGGGTGGGGCTTTCGTCTTTCTCTCAGTCGCTTTCTTCACTGCAAAACAGTGGGACTCATTCCCAGGGATAGTTCGTACTTCTCTCTTTGCAGTACTTTCAATCGTTCTCATGATCACATCGCAGACTTTGGGAACGAGTACTTCCGTGCGTCAACGCTTGGCGAGTGTCTTAGCTATGGGCTCTGCAATCAGTGCAACAGGGGCTGTTGTAGTCTGGCAAGAGCTCAACGATATTCCTTTTATTCCATTTCTATGCGGTGCTGTGATTGCAACAACCGCTTTTTACTTCAACCGCCATGAGATTCTCCATATCGGCTCTTATGGCTATCTCTTTATCACTTCGATCATGAGTGCTCGATATCTCTTGCCACAAAACGAGAATGGCGGTCCCAATTGGAGAATCTCTCTTATTCTCACCGTCCTTGCATCAATCTGGCTCTTACTTGCATACCGCAATGTAATTCAAAAACTTTTGGGTTATCTTGCTTCAGTTGCAACCCTCTTTATCGCTGTGCAATTTCTATTCTTGAGCAACCATCGACTTCTCTCATACTTACTTGCAATTATTAGTGTGGCTCTCACATCTCGACTCTTTATTGCAGAGAGATCATGGCCGCTATTGGTAGGTGCTGTTGCAATCACAACATTTACTACTGGAGAATTTATTGCAGCCACACTTGGTGGCTCATTGGGAGCTCTTTTAGGCCTCTTTGCAGCGGGAATAGCGCTAATTACTTCATCTCTTCTGGCTCTTCGGGCTGGTTTGGAGCATGAGGCGTAAGCGGGTATTCTTTCCCAGCCTCATACGTCCCCATCGTCTAGGGGCCTAGGACATCGCC
>CALEZA010000120.1 GCA_937927965.1 uncultured Candidatus Planktophila sp. | reverse complement strand
CATTTACAAATACGCTCTTTACATCCTTGTCTCCGAGAATAATGGAGAGGCCATCTGCCATAACTTGAGCTGAGGCTCCGCCTCCGATATCCAGAAAGTTGGCAGGGCGCATTCCGCCGAATTTTTCGCCAGCATATGCAACAACATCGAGAGTGCTCATCACAAGACCGGCACCATTTCCGATGATTCCAACCTGTCCTTCGAGCTTTACGTAGTTAAGGCCCTTCTCTTTAGCTAGCGCCTCTAGCGGATTCGTTGCGCTGTGATCAACGAGGGCTTCGTGATCTGGCTGACGGAAATCTGCGTTCTCATCGAGTGAAACTTTTCCATCAAGTGCTACGACTTTTCCATCACTGGTCTTTACGAGTGGATTAACTTCAACCAGAGTTGCATCTTCAGAAGAGAATGTCTCCCAAAGCTTTACCAATACATCTGCAACTTGCTCTGCCACATCCTGAGGAAATGCTGCTTGCGCAACGATCTCTTTGGCTTTTGCCAGTGAAATTCCATCAACTGCCGACACTGGAACCTTTGCTAATTTTTCAGGTGCAGTCTTAGCTACTTCTTCAATATCCATTCCACCAGCAACAGATGCCATTACGAGGAAGGTGCGATTGGAGCGATCAAGAAGAATAGAGATGTAATACTCATCAACGATAGGTGCGGCCTGGGCAATCATCACTTTGTGGACTGTGTGACCCTTAATGTCCATTCCAAGAATTGCAGATGCCTTTTCAAAAGTATCTGCAGGATCTACTGCAAGCTTGACTCCGCCTGCCTTACCGCGACCACCAACTTTTACCTGTGCCTTAACGACAACCTTTCCACCCATATCAGCTGCTGCATCGCGAGCCTGTTCTGGTGTTGTTGCCACTGCACCCTTTAATACGGGGACGGTGTGCTTCTCAAAGAGATCGCGTGCTTGATATTCGTAGAGATCCACTCAAGGCTCCTTCGGGGTTGGATACTGGGCAATCCTAAACCCGCATAGACCTAGCCCTTTACAGCGGGACAACGGGGGCATAGCGCAGAAGAAGTCTCTTATCCCCATATGCCCCGAAATTGATAGTTGCCTCAGACTTATCGCCCACGCCAGAGACAGAGACGACTGTGCCAAGACCAAATGTGTCATGTGACACACGCTGGCCAACAGTGAGCACCATCGCCGAAGAGGTCTTTCCTGTGGCCCGTGGAGGAGGACCAGAAGGAAGGCGTGACTTCCTGACGGCACTCGATGATGTGTAGGAAGCTCGTCCCTCGTTCTGCCATTCAATAAGAGTTGATGGAATCTCATCTAAGAAACGGGAGGCGGGATTGTATTTAGGTGTTCCAAAGGTTAATCGATACTCGGCGCGAGAGAGATAGAGCCGCTTTTCTGCGCGAGTAAGTCCCACATAAGCCAAGCGGCGCTCTTCTTCAATCTCTTTTGGATCATCAAATGTGCGTGAGTGAGGAAAGATTCCATCTTCCATTCCAGTGAGAAAGACAGTGGGAAACTCCAAGCCTTTAGCGGTGTGAAGTGTCATTAGTGTGACAACACCGCCATGATCTTGCCCATCAGGAATCTCGTCCGCATCCGCAACAAGGGAGACCTTCTCCAAAAACCCTCCAAGTGAGATCACTTCATCTTCGCCCAGTTCTTCAAATGAGCGATCCTCATACTCTAGGGAAGCTGAGACTAATTCTTGCAAGTTCTCAATGCGGACTTCATCTTGTGGGTCAGTGCTATTTGCTAAATCAGTGATGAGTCCAGATTGTTCAAGAGCAGCTTCAATAATCGTGGAAGGCTTAGTCTTGATCTCTTCCAACACAGCAAGTGCTGAAATCATGTTGGTAAAGCCAGTAATTGCTTGTGCTGCCTTGTTGGGAACATCGCTTGCCTCGCGCACGCGAAGAAGGGCATCCCAGAATGAAATTCCATTGCGTGCTGCAAAGGTGTCGATGTGCTCTAGAGCTTTATCGCCAATTCCTCTCTTAGGAAAATTAATAATTCTGCGAAGTGATATCTCATCATTGGGGTTGGTAATTACCCGCAAATAAGCAAGAAGATCTTTGACTTCTTTTCGCTCATAGAATCGCAGCCCGCCGACTACTTTGTATGGCACTGCAGCCCTCATAAAGACTTCCTCAAAGACGCGAGACTGTGCATTTGTGCGATAGAAGACTGCCGTATCTCCTGGCTCAGAGGTCCCTTTATCTTGCAGTGAGCGAATCGTGCTCTTCACAAACTCAGCTTCGTCATATTCGGACTCCGCCACATAACCAATCAGAGGAGCTCCTGCTCCTTCGCTCGACCAGAGGTTCTTCTCTTTACGGGATTCATTCTGAGAGATCACGGCATTAGCTGCAGAGAGAATGTTCTGTGTGGAGCGGTAGTTCTGCTCCAAGAGCACTGTGTGGGCGTTGGGGTAATCGACCTCAAATTGAAGGATGTTGCGAATAGTGGCACCGCGGAATCCATAGATGGATTGGTCGGCATCTCCCACCACGCATAATTCAGCTACTGGGAAGCCATCGTTCTCATCGCCTGTTAACTCCTTTACCAACTGATATTGAGCATGATTGGTATCTTGATATTCATCAACCAAAATGTGGCGAAAGCGTGATCTAAAGCGAGCCTTTGCTTCAGGAAATTTCTGGAGTACTTCAACGGTCTTCATAATGAGATCGTCGAAGTCCAAAGCATTTGCCTGCTTCAGCCGCTTCTCATACATCGTGTAAACATCGGCTGCAATAGTGTCGAATTGATTAGTTGCTGCACTTAAGAACTCATAAGGAGTCTGTAATTCATTCTTGGCATTGGAGATAATGTTTTGGAACTGGCGGGCTGGATATCTCTTGGAATCTAAGTTGAGGGATTCGCACACCTTCTGAATAAGCTTCTGGGAATCTGCAGAATCATAGATTGAAAAGCTTGAGCTATATCCAAGTCTCTCAACCTCTTGGCGTAGTAGGCGCACACATGCTGAGTGAAAAGTTGAGACCCACATTGACTTTGCAATTGGACCAACGAGCTCTGTGACTCGCTCCTTCATCTCCCCCGCAGCTTTATTGGTGAAGGTAATAGCCAAGATCTCATATGGCTTCACATTGCGACGGGCCATCAAATACGCGATGCGACGAGTGAGGACTCGAGTCTTTCCAGAACCAGCACCTGCAACCACAAGAAGCGGGCCACCTGCATATGCAACCGCATCCTGTTGCTGAGGGTTGAGTCCCTCAAGGAGTGGGTCGGTAGCAGACATGGCGCGGAGTCTATTAGGCTTATGTCCTATGGAGCCGATTGCAGATTCAGAGATTAAGCGCGTCCTCGTGGTCAACGCGCACCCAGATGACTCAGATTTTGGAGCATCTGGAACCATCGCTCAATGGATTCAAAAGGGCATTGAGGTCAGTTATGTCCTCTGCACTAATGGCGACCAAGGTGGCGAAGAGTCTGAATACACCAAGGAAGAGATGCCCGCCGTGAGACAACGCGAGCAGAGAGCTGCATGTGCCGCTCTTGGAATCTCTGATGTCACATTCCTCAATTATGTTGATGGACATCTTGAACCCACCATCGCTCTTCGCAAAGATATTGTCCGACAAATTCGTCGCGTAAAGCCAGATCGCATTCTCTGCCAATCCCCTGAACGCAACTGGGATCGTATTGGAGCAAGCCATCCAGATCACTTGGCTGCAGGAGAGGCAACGATTCAAGCTGTCTACCCAGATGCTCGTAACCCTTATGCATTTACTGACCTTCTCGAGAAGGAAGGGCTAGAACCTTGGAAAGTGAAGGAAGTGTGGATGCAAGGCCACACTCACCCAGATCACTGGGTGGATATCACAGACACTTTCCACTTTAAGATTGCAGCTCTCAGAGAGCATGCATCACAAACTGGCCACATGGAAAATCTCGAAGAGATGCTCCGTGAATGGGGTCAGCGCAATGCAGGTGTGGGCGAACTACCAGAAGGCAGAATTGCTGAAGCCTTCAAGATTGTTAGTACAAGCTAGCTCTTACTTTGCGCTAGCTTTCACAATCTCCACAAGCTGAACTGGATAACCATCTCCAGCATAGAAAGCCTTATCCCCTTGCATCTGATATGCACCGACTTCAGCAATCTTCTTCACGAGATCCAGACCTTTGGTGATTTTTCCCCAGATTGTGTAGTTAGGACCTAACTGTGTATCTGCATAGACCAAGAAGAACTGAGATCCATTTGTTCCAGGTCCTGAGTTAGCCATCGCAACCGTTCCTGCAGGATAGTTCTTTGCCCCTGCCTTTGGAAGATTCTCATCTGCATAGCCCTTCCAACCTGTGGGAGAACCGCTTCCTGATGCAGTGGGGTCACCGCACTGGAGCACATAAAGACCTTCTGTTGTAAGGCGATGGCAGAGAGACTTGTTGTAGTAGTTGGCATTAGCAAGTGCACTGATATTAGTCACGGTCTGAGGTGCTTTGGAATTGAGCGTGATAACAATGTCGCCACAATTGGTGTTAAGAGTTAAAGTCTTAGCAAGTTTCTTGGCAGGAGCCGTTGGCTGCTTCACCTTTGCTGGTGCATGACCTGTTGCAACAGACTTCTTGCATCCAGGGACGGAGGTTGGCTTCTCTGCAGCAAAAGTTGCAGGAGCTGTTGCAGCTGCCATCACAATTGCAGCAAGGATTGCGATCTTTTTCTTCATTCTTTCTTTCCTATTCCCACTCAATAGTTCCAGGTGGCTTGCTTGTGACATCGAGGACAACGCGATTGACCTCGCGCACCTCATTGGTGATGCGAGTTGAAATCTTCTCTAGTACTTCATAAGGAACGCGTGACCAATCAGCAGTCATGGCATCTTCTGATGAGACAGGGCGAAGCACAATCGGATGTCCGTAAGTGCGACCATCTCCTTGAACTCCCACACTGCGAACATCTGCCAAGAGCACAACAGGGCACTGCCAGATATCTCTATCAAGACCTGCTGCAGAGAGCTCTGTGCGGGCAATCAAATCTGCTTCGCGCAAAATATCCAGGCGCTCTTTTGTGACTTCTCCAATAATGCGAATACCAAGACCTGGACCTGGGAAAGGTTGGCGCCACACAATTGCTTCAGGTAGACCTAACTCGAGACCAACTTGACGCACCTCATCTTTAAAGAGTGTGCGAAGCGGTTCAACTAATTTAAATTGAAGATCATCAGGTAGCCCTCCCACATTGTGGTGGGACTTAATGTTTGCAGTTCCTGTTCCTCCACCTGACTCAACAACATCTGGATAGAGCGTGCCCTGAACGAGATACTCAACATCTCCCCCAGCTGCGATATCGCGTGCTGCTTTCTCAAATGAGCGGATGAATTCACGACCGATAATTTTGCGCTTTGTCTCTGGATCTGTAACTCCTGCAAGAGCTGACAAGAATTGATCAACAGCATCGACTACAACGAGATTGACTCCAGTAGATGCAACAAAATCACGCTGGACCTGCTCAGATTCACCGCTTCTGAGTAAACCGTGATCGACGAAGACACAGGTGAGTTGGCTTCCCACAGCCCTCTGAATAATTGCGGCAGCCACTGCTGAATCCACGCCACCTGAAAGTCCGCAAATGACCTTCTTATCACCAATAACAGCTTTAGCTTTTGCAATCTCATCTTCTGCAATGTTTTGCGTAGTCCAAGTGGGTTTGCATCCTGCAATATTGAGAAGCCAATTCCTCAAAATTGCTTGACCATGCTCTGAGTGGAGAACTTCGGGATGGAATTGAACTCCGGCAATCTTTCCTGATGCATCTTCAAATGCGGCGATAGGAGTATCCGCAGTTGAGGCTGAGATTGAGAATCCGCATGGAACTTCAGAGACAGCATCACCATGAGACATCCACACAGATTGAGAAACTGGTAGTCCTGCAAAAATCTTCGAGCCTGGCTTTACCTCAAGCGGTGTGCGACCAAATTCAGATTTACCAGTTTGAGCCACCACTCCTGCAAGAGCTGCAGCCATTGTTTGAAAGCCATAACAAATTCCAAAAGTTGGAATCCCTAACGCAAATATCGCAGGATCTACTTTAGGAGCATTCTCTGCATAGACAGATGAAGGGCCACCAGAGAGGATGATTGCCTCAGGATTTTTCGCAGCAACTTCTGCTGAGGTAATTGAAGAGGGAACAATCTCTGAATAGACATTGGCTTCGCGTACACGACGAGCAATGAGCTGGGCGTACTGAGCACCAAAATCAACGACTAGTACACCGTGGGGCGTATTACTTGCCATGGTGCATAACTACATCTACGCGCTGGAAGGACTTCACATCTGAATAACCACATGTTGCCATTGCACGGCGTAGCGCTCCAAAGAGATTCATATCGCCAGCAGATGAATGTGAAGGACCGATAAGAACTTCTTCCAAAGTTCCTACTGTTCCCACATTAAAGCGGCGTCCGCGTGGAAGTTCTGGGTGATATGCCTCAGAGCCCCAGTGCCATCCAAGTCCTGGTGATTCAACTGCCTTAGCAAGAGCAGATCCCATCATTACAGCATCTGCACCACATGCAATCGCCTTAGCGATATCTCCAGATCGGCCAACTGCTCCATCAGCAATCACATGGACATAGCGTCCACCTGACTCATCGAGATATTCACGACGAGCTGCGGCAACATCTGCCACAGCAGTAGCCATAGGAACTTCAATACCTGTGACTGTGCGGGTGGTGTGTGCTGCTCCTCCACCAAAGCCGACGAGAACTCCTGCTGCTCCAGCACGCATCAAGTGAAGTGCACCAGTTGTTGTGGCAACGCCCCCAACAATCACGGGTACATCGAGTTCGTAAATAAACTTCTTGAGATTCAAAGCTTCACCTTCAGCTCCAACATGCTCTGCAGAGACTGTGGTGCCGCGAATCACGAAGATATCAACGCCTGCTTTAATCACCGCGTCATGAAGTTCAACTGTGCGCTGTGGAGAAAGGGATGCAGCTACTGTGACGCCTGCATCACGAATCTGTTGAATGCGCTCCTTGATCAATTCAGGGCGAATTGGGGCTGAGTAAATTTCCTGCATGCGCCGAGTCGCATGCTTTTCTGGCATAGAAGCAATCTCACCCAGCGGAATGCGTGGGTCGTCATAGCGAGTCCAAAGTCCCTCAAGGTTGAGAACTCCGAGTCCGCCGAGCTTTCCAATTGCAATCGCAGTATCTGGTGAGACCACTGAATCCATAGGGGCTGCAAGGAGTGGGAGCTCAAACTTGTATGCATCAATCTGCCATGCGGTGCTCACCTCTTCAGGTGTGCGAGTGCGACGGCTGGGAACGATTGCTATATCGTCAAATGAGAAGGCTTGGCGAGCGCGCTTGCCTGGTGCAATTTCAATCTCCATTTACGCCTTCTTTCCGTAATTAGGTGCTTCTGCAACATCGAGAACATCGTGTGGATGGCTCTCTTTAAGTCCTGCCGCAGTAATTTGAATAAGTCTTCCTTCGCGGCGAAGAGTCTCAATATCAGGAGCTCCCGCATAACCCATACCGCTTCGAAGTCCACCCACAAGTTGGTGAACAACCTCAGAGACACTTCCCTTATAGGCAACTTTTCCTTCGATGCCTTCGGGAACAAGTTTGTCTTCAGAGAGAACATCATCTTGCATGTAACGATCTTTGGAGTATGACTTCTTCTCACCGCGAGATTGCATGGCACCGAGTGATCCCATGCCGCGATAGCCCTTATATCTACGACCATCAATCTCAAAGAGTTCGCCTGGAGATTCTTCGCATCCTGCAAGCAATGAACCCAACATCACAGTGTGAGCACCTGCAACAATGGCTTTGACTATATCTCCTGAATATTGAAGCCCACCATCTGCAATCAAAGGAATGCCTGCCTTATTACATGCCTTAGATGCTTCCATGATTGCAGTGATTTGTGGAACGCCCACACCTGCAACAACACGAGTAGTACAGATTGATCCTGGTCCAACGCCCACCTTTACGGCATCTGCTCCTGCATTTATAAGTGCCTGAGCACCTGCGCGAGTTGCGATATTGCCACCAATAATTTCAATCGTTGGAGCAAACTTTTTGATGCGAGCTATAGATTCAAGAACTGCGCGATGGTGTCCATGTGCTGTGTCGACAACAACGACATCAACACCTGCATCAATAAGGGCTTGTGCGCGAGCGAATCCATCATCTCCCACACCTACAGCGGCGCCTGCAAGTCCAACATTTTTTACCAACTTCACATGCGCTACTTGCTCTTCGATCGGAAGATTGCGGTGAATAATTCCAATTCCGCCAGCCTTTGCCATAGCGATACCCATCGCAGATTCTGTAACGGTATCCATGGCAGATGAGATCAAAGGAACTGCGAGAGAGATGTTGCGAGTAAGCCATGTGGAGGTATTGACCTCAGAGGGAACTACATCTGAAGCATCGGGGAGCAAGAGCACATCGTCGTAGGTCAGGCCAAGGAGGGCGACCTTCTCGGAATCGATGGTCATAAGCTCTCTCCTCTATGGCGACGAGCGGTAATTCTAGCCTGCTACGGGCAGCCCAACTGCATGCGCGATTTCCTCGCATGCGCTGCCTAAGCCCACAACAAGGGTGGCATCGCTGCAATCCTCAGGATTCCAGCCAGGCCCGCCCAAGAGAATCCGTGGAGCTGGGCGAATCGATGGCAGTGAACGATAGAAATCAGGTGATGCATTCACAGAAAGGAGGGCAAAGAGAAAGACTGCAGGTGGCGCAAGGCGTGAGACAGTTGCTGCCACAGCCTCCACAGGGGTGCGAGCACCTAAGAAGTGGGTCTTAATTCCTAGTTCACAGAGGGCGGCTTCAAGGGCATGCAGTGGCAGTGAGTGCTGCTCTTCCCCCACTGCAGCCAAGATAACTGGATGTGCATTGATTGGCTCAGCACAAGCTGCAGATCTCTCACGAAATACCTTTTTGAGAGTTTCGGTAAATGCATGTTCAATTTCAATGCCTTTACCGCTCTCCTCCCACGCTTCTCCAATAGAGATCAATGTGGGAACGATAATTTCATGCCAAGCTGCAGCAACTCCATGTTGATCCAACTCAGCCCTTAAAGTGACCTCGACGAAATCATTATCAAATGCCTGCAGGGCTTTATTAATTGCCGCCACTACATCTTCACGCACTTCAAATTCACGGACAATTTTCTCTAAAGGAATTGTGCCTTTAGCCTTCTTCGCCTGCTCAGCAGCATCGGAAGGTGCAACTCCTGCGCTAATCAATCGACGCATCATCATCAACTTGGAGAGATCTGCAGGGCAGTAGCGGCGATGTTCGCCAGCCTCATGCGTTGATGGCCCAAGGCCGTAACGCCGATCCCATGTGCGAAGAGTTCCTGGTGCCACGCCTAAGCGGCGGGCCACGGCAGCGACTGTCAGAAGCTCTTCATCGGGTGCCATGGAGCAAGGATGGCCGAAGGTGGCCTATCTCACCACTTGAAAATCGGACATATCGACCAATTTTGGGAATCTGAACAACTTTTGGAGCGTTGACACTTGAACAACTTATGAATCGGTTGTAGCCTCAGAGCCTAAGCAAAGGAGACCACGATGAACCTCAACGCACCTCGTCCCATAGCAGATGAGTGGGAATGGCAATTCGATGGCGCATGCCGCACTATGGATCCAGAGATGTTCTTCCATCCAGATGGAGAGCGTGGACCTCGTCGCCGCAATCGTGAGAATGCAGCAAAGGCTGTCTGTGCATCATGCCCAGTAATGCAGCTCTGCCGCGATCATGCCCTTGCTATCCAAGAACCTTATGGAATTTGGGGTGGTCTCTCAGAAGATGACCGCGCAGAAATTTTGTCACGCAGAGGAATATCACGGATCTCCGAAGCGTCTTAATTACCTCCTAAAAAGAAGATCCCCTGCCAATTGCAAGTGGCAGGGGATCTTCTCTTTCTAGCGAACCACTCTAAATTCGGCTCTTCTGTTTCTTGCCATACCCTCTGCAGTCAAGTTCGATGCAACATTGACAGCATCTGCGAACCCATTGATTGTGACTTTTAGAGCAGGTATTAAAGATAGTAAAAATTCTCGAGAAGATTTGGCTCGATTCAGCGAGAGAAGATTGTTATCCACTCCACCTTGAGAATCGGTGTGACCAGAAATATCTACTTCCTTATATCCAAACATTAAAACTTTTGTGGCAAAGTCTTGAATCTGTGCCCTATCGCCACTATCTAGATTAAATTTATTAGTGTCGAAGTTAATAACTAGAGCTATTTCGGGAATAACTTGAGTGACAGGCTTTGCAACATACTTGGCGGCTACCGATTCACTTGTTGTTTGAGACTTGCCGATCGAACGAACAAATATGGTAGAAGTGCTTGCTAAGTCCTTAGAGACAGAGCAAGTAACTGAGCTTGTATTGCAAAGAACTTCTCCGCCTTGTGTAACTTCATACTTAATCGCATTGGGCGAGCGATCCCAACGAATTCTCGTACCTGAACTCTCAGTAATAGTAGCAGTTGGATTTCCTGGAGCAAGAGGCAAGACAAGCACCTCTGCCGTAATTTTGCTTATCTCTTCATCGCTTTGAAGAGTGATCACAACTGTGGTTGCTCCGCTGAATCCAGTGCGAGCTTGAACAGATACTTCGTTACCAACTACTGCAACTTTGCTAACTCCCACACCAGAGAAGCTAATGCTTTTGACCCCTGAAGTTGGAATTACCGTCGTTTGAGAGAGTGCTGGCGTAGAGGTGGTCGGGCTCGGTGTTGGTGTTGGTGAAGTCGAAGGTTTAGCACT
The DNA here is from genome assembly GCA_937927965.1 of uncultured Candidatus Planktophila sp. Taxonomy (GTDB): domain Bacteria; phylum Actinomycetota; class Actinomycetes; order Nanopelagicales; family Nanopelagicaceae; genus Planktophila. Next base: position 6,807 of record CALEZA010000120.1, on the reverse strand, counting down.
TTGGGATGGAGAACTGCTCGGAGTTGGAGTTGAGGAATTACTTGGCTGAGGCGATGGTGAAGCTGTAGGTGATGGAGTCTGAGATGAAGGCGCACTTGGCTTCGCGGATGGAGTCGGAGTCGCTACAGGTACTGCGCGAGCTTTAACTGGAGTCGATGCGATAGTCACTAAGTTTGCGATGAGCTTCTTCTTCGCTGCTGGCGATGAAGTAGGTTGAGAAGTATTTCCACCTGAGGACTGAGCATTTTGTATCCACTGGGCAATACAAGTCAGATTAGTTGACGGCATAGTAATTGGAGTTCCGGCTGCTTGGGTGGATGCTCCGTTACAGCTCCAGCCATTAAAACTATATCCAGATTTACTCAGCGTTGAGGCGCTTGCAGCGTTAAACACCCCGCCAGCAGGTTTATTTGATTCTGATGGAGGAGTGCCACCGCCTGTTCCTGCCGTGTAGGTAACGGAGTAAGTGACAGCACCTGCATCAATAATAGTTACAGATCCGTCAACAAATGTGGGAGTGTAATTTGTCGCAGTTCCACCAGAACACCGCGTATATCGGACAGTACTACTGTCATCATTATTCAAATCGTAATCACTCAGGCAAGTAATTCCAGTAAACGGGTCACCAGAATCTCCTGGAACAAAATCGGTCACTGTATAACCAATAATTCCGATAGCACTTCCCGCTGTGACAGTAACATTGTTGGCGGTGACTGTTGCAGGTGCTTTAGTGATAGCAGCAGTTGGATTATTAGGAGTCACAAGAATGTAATTAGCGCTCTTGGAACCAGTGAGTATGCCAGATGAAATTACAAGAGTTACGGTCTTATTTGTAGCTGCATTGTAGTTTGCAAATGTGCCAACAATTTTCGAGGAATCAACTGATACATAACCAGAATCTGAAGCAATAACTCCATTGAGAGAACCAATATTGAGGAGTGAATCGACATCTCGATCGTATTGTTTATCAGGTGCTGTAATAATGACTGTGAGACTCTTTGCGGTAATCGTTAGTGAGGCACCTGAATAGGTGATGAGATAGTTGGAATTTGTGAGAGTGCCCTGATTGATCGATCTTAATCCTACTGTCTCTCCGGTAATTCGAGTAAGGGCACCAGAAAGCGAATCACCGAGAAGCAGGCTTCCAAAGGTAACTTGATAGGTAAGAGTTGGATCAGTGGCTCCATACTCTTTCGTTTGCGGATCGGCCGTGACTGTAATGGGGCGTCCAGTTACTGTGATTGAAACAGTTCCAGAGACAGATGAATATGTAGTGGTATCTGTTGGCGTACAAGTCACGCTGAGGGTATGAGTTCCCACCGAAAGAAGAGTTCCTAGTGCGGGTGAATAGACGCAATTAGCTGAGAGCGCAGTTGTGGTCTCTCGGGCCTCAGCGTTGAGTTGAGTATTGCTTAAAAGTGTTCCGTACACGATCGAGGATGGTGAAGGCCAATAGAGAGTCGGAATAACTTTATCGGTGATTGTGAGTGAACCTGCAATCACAGAGAAGTTGTAATTTGAAGCTGCAGCTCCATTCACGCCAACTGTACCTGTCTCAATTGAATAGGTGCCTGGCGTCTCATTGAGAGAATCAAATCTTGCAAGGGTTCCAGTTAAGGTATCCGAACCAACTAGTCCTCCAGCCGTAACGGAATAAGTGAAGACGGGATCGGAAGTGTTGGACCTCTTAGTTTTGTTATCAGCCTTGAGAGTCAATGTTTTCTTTGTGATTGTGAAGTTTGCACCTATTACAGTAAGTTCGTAATTTGAATTCAGAGTAACAGTCCCAGTTTCAATCGCGTATGTGCCGACACTATTTCCTGAGCCTCGTGTAAGACTTCCAGAAAAGAGATCTCCCGAAACTAATGACCCGCTAGTGACTGTGTAAGTAAGTGCTGGATCTACAGCTCCATAAACCTTAGAAATGGCATCTGCGGTGATTGTTATTGGTCGCTTTGTGATAGTGAAATTAGCTGAATTGTATGTCAGTGTGTAATTGGAATTAAGCGAAAGCGAACCTTGATTAATGAGATATGAACCAACTGCCTCGCCCTCCACCCTAGAGATAGTTCCGGTAAAGGTATCCGAATTTACAAGAGAGCCGACAAAGCTGTAGGTTAAAGTAGGGTTGGAGTTACCAAACAACTTCGTAGCAGAAACTGCATTTACAGTAATGGCCTTGGGAAGAACTTCGAAGGACTGAGACACCTCTGCTGCAGGGTTGTAGTAATTTCCCCCGTTTATGCCACCAGACTGGTTGGCAGATATTGAACAAGTGCCAGCTCCTACAATCACGATATTGCCTGAACCATTGATTGTGCAGACAAGCGGTGTGTTTGAGGATCGAGTTACAGTCAGTCCGCTGGAGGCGGTTGGAGAAATGGTGGGTGAGGCATCACCCCAAGTAATATTTGAAATCGGGTTAAATGTAATAGTTTGATCTGTGTAAGTTCGCATAGAAAATGAGCGAGTAACACCAGTGAAGAGCACTGTCCCAGCTGCATTTGCGGGATCTGAAATAATTCTAGCTATGTAATAGACCGTCGCATTGGCAGCTATGAGCGCCGTTACTGCAGGATAGGCACCATCCCTCATGCTGATTGATATACCAGCTGGAAATCCGCCGGAAAGGAGTGTGTACGGATTTGGCGAGGCGCCACTATTGGAATACGGAGTTGTGGGGTCATCAACTACAGTGACAGTGACAGTGTCATTAGTTTTCCAGACCAAGAATTGAACATAGACGCTATTAAGGTTTGCGCTCACAGTTGAATTTAAGGTTGCGGTTGTTGATTCCACTCCAGACGGCGGGTCAGTAGTTACCGTCGGTGCAGATTTTTGAATCAGTGTCGTAAAACTCAATATTTGTCCTTCATATCGAGTTGTTCCAACCACACCCACAATTCGATAGTAATAAGTTGTATTTGCAGTTAATCCAGTTAATACCGATGATTTTGAGAGTGGATCTGAATATAAAGTGGCGCTGATGGTTCCAAGATCAATCTTTGCAGATGTTGCCAAAGTAGAACTTGTTCCCCATTCAAAGCTTCCGCTTGTTCGGGTGTCATTATTAATATCTATAGTTCCGTTGATTGTGGCAGTACTTGTATCTATCGAACTGACTGGAGTAGTCACAGCATCTGGCAAGAGAGTAACTGTTGTATTTGTGTAAGTGGTGGGAGTTCCAGTCTCATTTATAGTGATATTTACTGCTGGAACTCCGACAACTCCTGATGCGATTATCTGATAATCGCCAATATATGCAGAGGCTGAGTTTGAATAAGTTCCCTGTACGCACGGGATATAAATCTTGTAGTAGATGATTACAGTACTAAGTCCCGGCACATCAAAAGGTCCAATAAAGTGGAGTGGGCGGGGATTTAGATTGCTCTCTGAAGTCAGAGTCTCAGGATTTGCCAGTGAAATGACAGAGGCTGAACCAACCTTGATTTGAGAAGAACCTGCCTTATAAATACCACCCTGAGCAGGTACATCTACGACTTGATCAACACGGGAAGTCGTGGAAGCACTATTGGTAAGAGTTACTTTGTAGGGCACTTCTACATATGTAGAGCCTGAGATTGTAACTTTAGGCAAATTCCCCACATTAGCTGTAGTTGTATCGATTGTTTTCGCAATTGTGATGGGGCTTGTGGTCGTAGAGGAATTAACAGCTGCTGTAGCCACTGTTGCTTGATGTTTAATCTGCGTGCCAGAAGAAATCTGGGAGATAGGCGCGACAACACCTGATGCCTTACCGATTACTCTGAAGGTGTAGACATTGCGATAAAAGCGCTTTGAGCTCAAGGGATCTGCACCAACCTCTGAGCTGGTAACTACTCCAGTATCTGGAAGAATTGAAGTGTTCACAAAGAGACGGTTTGAGTAAGTCCATACTGCTTTATTTTGGCCTGTGCTAAAGGTTGAATTGTCAGAAGTCTTAATCGCGACCGATTCGAGTCTGAATGCTCTGGTTGGAAAGTCCGAGTAAGCCGTTGGTGTAAACCAAAGAATTCGACCAACATCGGCGCTTCCTGCACCAATTGTTCCAGTAGCACCCTGCGCCGTAACAGTAAAAGTTTCTCCAATATTGCCAATTGCAGATACTGAGGGGAAACCGTTATCCAGTTTATTTGCGGAGGCCTTAATGGTCTCTGCAACTTTGGCGAAACCAAAGGTGCAGCCATAGGGATTGGTAGCAGTTGATGCGTCGGGACGCTTGTTAAAAATTTTGAAGTCATGAGTTTGTGCAGTTTTTGTCGCACCTGTGGCTTTCACCAAAAAATAAACGGTCGTCGAAGCATTATTAGCCAAGTCTGGGAGCTCCACATATTTATCCAGAGGGTTGGCAAGGCTGACAACTCCGCCGACAAAGTTAGTAACGGAAGTCCAGTAACCCGAGATTGTTGCTCCAGTAGTATTTTTGATGCGATATCCCACATAGGCTGCATCAATGCGTGGGGTTACGCCTGAGTCGATGTACATGACAGTAGGTTGGCTTGGCTCAACCGTTAAATTGGATTGAGCAGCTGAGCCGATCGCACAAGTTGCTAGAGCTTGCGCTGGAGAAATTGTCACGACAGTCGTGAGGACAGATGCCAGCAAAGCTAGCACGATGCCGAGGGCAAATTTATCTCTCTTCAAGAGCACGACCTTTGTGGTGAATTCGGCCCAGGCAGGGGTGAACTGCAGGGGTGATTAAAGGTAGTCTTCTCAGGCGGGGAGTGCCCCAGGCTAAAGGCAGCTATTGGGCAAGAATCAGTCAGAATTGATGAAAAACGCCAATTCTCAGAGATAGGTACAAATGATGAGCAGACGAAGCGGGCTAGATGAATACCCGCTCATGAATAATATAAGTGAGCTCATCTCCTATGTGCAGGTTGAAAATCCATCAGTAGATCAGCTCTGCCAATTCGCTGTACTCCGCACATTTTCATTTCTTAAGGCGACCGCCCTCTTTGGTTCCACCCTGGAGTCAGATGGAATCATTAAGCCAATTGGCCAATTTGGTTTCTCTCACGAGGTAATGCAATCCTGGAGTCAATCATCAATTGATGAAGATATTCCAACTGCAGATGCACTAAAAACAAATAACATCGTTTGGCTTGCTGACAAATCAGAATGGGAGTTGTCTTACCCTCATCTTCCTGAGTATGAAAATGACATCACTGCCAATTCATTTGTCGCCTGGCCGATATCTGTTCGGGGTTCATACATGTCTGTGTTGGGAATTTGTCTTGGACAATCTGTTCCGCCAACACCCACTCTTATTTCCTTCTTTGAAACTGTTGGAGGGATTTTTGCTATTCAACTATCTCAAACAATGAATAAGCAGGTTACTCCAAGCCAAGAACATATCCACGCACTCAAAAACCTATTCACGAAAAGGCAGCGAGAGGTACTGACTCTAGTTGCCGATGGATATACCAATCTCGAGATTGGTCAAGAATTAGGATTTAGCGAATCTACAGTTCGTCAAGAAACAATGCGCATCTATGAAATATTGGGTGCCACTGGGCGCTCTGAGGCCATTGCGATTTATAGATCGATTATGAGATAACCCTTCAAAAAATTGATGCCCACCGCTTCACGCGATGGGCATCAAGCTCAGTTAATTCATTTAGTGGCTATGTCCACCTGGACCATGTGAGTGGCCATGTCCTCCTGCAGCTGGTTCTTCATCTGCAGGGCGCTCATACACAGCAGCTTCTGTTGTAATAAACATCGCTGCTATTGAGGCTGCATTAGCAAGAGCTGAGCGAGTGACCTTTACAGGATCAATTACTCCATCCTTGCGAAGATCGCCATAGACATCGGTTGCTGCATTGAAGCCTTCATTGGCTGCAAGAGCACGAACCTTTGCAACAACAACATAGCCTTCAAGTCCAGCGTTTTCAGCAATCCAACGAAGTGGTTCATCACATGCCTTGCGGACAAGTGAAACTCCCACAGCCTTGTCACCTGTGAAGCCGAGGTTATCGTTCAAAGCATCTGCTGCGTGAACAAGAGCTGCTCCTCCACCGATAACAATTCCTTCTTCAACAGCTGCACGGGTGGCTGAGATTGCATCTTCAAGGCGGTGCTTCTTCTCCTTGAGTTCAACCTCTGTGTGAGCGCCGACTTTAATGACACAAACGCCACCAGCGAGCTTTGCAACTCGCTCCTGCAACTTCTCACGATCCCAATCTGAATCAGAGTTTGCAATCTCATTGCGAAGTTCCTGAACGCGGCCAGCAACAACGCTTGCCTCTCCAGCACCATCGACAATTGTTGTTGCATCCTTTGTGATGACAACACGACGAGCGCGACCAAGATCTGAAATCTGGACTGCGTCGAGCTTCATGCCAACCTCAGCTGAGACAACCTGTCCACCTGTGAGGATTGCAATGTCCTGAAGCATCGCCTTGCGACGATCTCCAAAACCTGGCGCCTTCACTGCAGCTGAAGTGAAGACTCCACGCATACGGTTGACCACGAGTGTGGAGAGAGCTTCACCTTCAACATCCTCAGCAATGATTACAAGAGGCTTATTTGCCTGTGCAACCTTCTCAAGGATTGGAAGGAGATCTGCGAGCGCAGAAATCTTATTTGCAGCGATGAGGATGTAAGGGTCATCAAGAACTGCTTCCATACGGTCTTGATCTGTGACGAAGTATGGAGAGATGTAGCCCTTATCGAATTGCATACCTTCTGCAAACTCGAGCTCAAGAGCAGTAGTCGACGCCTCTTCAACAGTGATAACGCCATCTTTGCCGACCTTATCCATTGCTTCTGCAATGAGGTCACCGATTGCGCGGTCCTGTGCAG
>CALEZA010000119.1 GCA_937927965.1 uncultured Candidatus Planktophila sp. | reverse complement strand
AACCGATGAGAGTAAAGCGCGGAGTACACGCAGCTAAGAAGCGTCGCACAACCCTTGAGCGTGCTAGCGGATATCGCGGACAGCGTTCACGCCTTTTCACAAAGGCTAAGGAGCAAGTCACTCACTCAATGGTCTATGCATTCAATGACCGCAAGGATAAGAAGGGCGATTTCCGTCAGCTCTGGATCCAGCGCATCAATGCAGCAGCTCGCGAGAATGGTCTTACATATAACCGTCTCATCCAGGGCCTAAAGCTTGCAGGTCTTGAGATCGACCGTCGCGTTCTTTCAGATATTGCGACAAATGATCCAGCTGCCTTCAAGCAGCTCGTAGATGTTGCTCGAGCTCAAGTAGCAGCAGCTTCTAAGTAATTCAGTACGAAAATCCCTTAAGGATATTTCCGATGATTGAGAGCCTTCACTCGCCACATGTTGCGCGAGTGAAGGCTCTTATCGGTTCTAGGGGAGTAAAGGAAAGAAAAGAGAGTGGCCTTTTCATTGCAGAAGGTGTACAGGCAGCTCGTGAAGCTCTCGCCAGCAAGAGCGAACCCAAAGTTAAATCTCTTTATGTAACAAGTGGTGGACTTCTCAAGCTTGTCGATCATGACTTGAGTTCTATAGATGTAGTTGAAGTCAGCGATGCTGTGATGCAGGAGATGACATCAACGGTTTCACCTCAAGGCGTCCTTGCGCTCTGCCACATTCCACAGAGGAATATTGAGAATTATCAAGATTTATTCACCCGTCCTGCTTCCAGAATTGTCTATCTCCATGAAATCCAAGACCCTGGCAACGCTGGAACAATCCTGCGAAGCGCCGATGCGATGGGTGTTACTGCTGTGATAACTTCACCTGGCAGCGTTGATTTCTATTCACCTAAGGTCGTGCGCTCTACTGCAGGATCGCTATGGAATATTCCCGTCTTTGAAGGTGTCTCTTTTCCTGATCTGGAGAAAATAGCTGTTGGCTATACCAGCCTCTTGCTCTCTTCTCATGCCCAGAAATCAATACTTGATTTGGATAAATCCAACTCTTACATCGCGATCTTCGGAAATGAAGCCCGTGGTGTAAGCGCCGAGTCACTCGGTTCTACTCAAGTGTTACCAGTGACTATTCCAATGGCTGGGCGTGCTGAAAGTCTGAATTTATCCGCCGCTGCATCCATCGTAATGTTCACCCTTTCACAGGCTTAGACAGGTTAGAATCGCACCCATGTCGCTCAACACATCTGAGATCGAAAGCTGGATCAGCGCCGCTGAGAAGGCTTTTGCAGCAGCTGTAGATTTAGATGAGCTCAAGACTGCTCGCCTTGCTCATGTGGGGGATAAGGCACCAATTTCTTTGGCCAGCCGCTCACTGGGTTCACTTTCACCTGATGAAAAGGCTTCAGCAGGAAAATTAATTGGAGATGCTAAGGCTTCCATCGCAAAAGCATTAGCTGATAGAACATCTCAACTTGAGGCAGAGCGCGATGCGAAAGTTCTTCTAGAAGAGGTTGTAGATATCACCCTTCCAGTGCAGCGCTCCCACAAAGGCGGCCTTCATCCGATTTCAATCATTAAGAACGAAGTTGCCGACTTCTTTATTGAGCAAGGCTTCTCAGTCGAAGAAGGTCCTGAGCTCGAGTCAGGTTGGCTTAACTTTGATGCCCTCAATATCCCAGCTGATCACCCCGCTCGCACAATGCAAGATACTTTCTATATCGAACCAGTTGAAAGCGGAATGGTTCTTCGCACACAAACATCACCCGTGCAGATTCGCACCATGCTCTCACAAGAGCCACCTATCTATGTGATTAGCCCTGGACGCACATTCCGTGCTGATGAGCTAGATGCAACTCATAGCCCTGTATTCCATCAAGTCGAAGGACTTGTTATTGATAAGGGCATCACGATGGCCCATCTCAAGGGAACCCTCGATAACTTTGCCCGTCACATGTTTGGAACAGAGGTAACTACTCGTCTTCGCCCGTCGTTCTTTCCTTTCACTGAACCATCTGCAGAAGTCGATATCTTCTTTAATGGTCGATGGATCGAGTGGGGTGGCTGCGGAATGGTCAACCCCAAGGTTCTAGCTACTTGTGGAATTGATACAGAGATCTATTCTGGTTTTGCATTTGGCATGGGATTAGAGCGCACACTCATGGTGCGACATGGCATCACAGATATGCATGACATTGTTGAAGGCGATCTTCGATTCACTCGCCAGTTTGGAGTGGGACTCTAATGCGCGCTCCTTTATCCTGGATCAAAGAATTTGTCGATATTCCAAGCTCGATTACTGCTGAGCAAATTTCCGATGGACTTATTCGTGTGGGCTTTGAGGTTGAGGAAATCATCTCCCAGGGAGCAGATCTGACTGGACCACTCAAGTTTGGAAAAGTGCTCTCAATCGAGGAAATCACGGAATTCAAAAAGCCCATTCGATATGTTGGGTTAGATTGTGGAGAAGGTCAAACCCGCTTTGTAATTTGCGGAGCTACTAATTTCGCAGTGGGCGACATTGTTGTAGTGGCAATCCCAGGTGCGGTTCTTCCAGGTAATTTTGCAATTTCAGCTCGCGAGACTTATGGCAAGACTTCAAACGGAATGATTTGTTCAGGTCGTGAGCTGGGTATCAGCGATGATCATGCAGGAATCATGACTTTCAAAGAGGGAAGTGTCGAGATCGGCGCGGATGCCATCGCAGCTCTTGAGATTAACGATGTCATATTTGATATCGCAGTTAACCCAGATCGAGGTTATGCGCTTAGCATCCGCGGTGTTGCTCGTGAAGTCGCAGCTTCTCTCGGACTGCAATTTTCTGACCCTGTCGATTCTCTTCGTAATCTCGAATTCAAAAAAACAGGTACTGGCGTGAGCGCTTCTATCGTTGATAAAGATGCAGCGAGCGTTTTCTACCTTCGTACTCTCGAAAACTTTGAACAGGGCGCGCAAACTCCAATATGGATGCGCCGACGCATCGAAAAGATGGGCATGCGCTCAATCTCTCTTGTTGTAGATGTCACCAACTATGTGATGCTAGAACTTGGCCAACCGCTTCACGCATTTGACGCTGATAAAATTTCTGGTGGATTGAAGATTAAGCGTGCAGGAAAAGCGCAAAAGTTCACCACACTCGATGGACAAGAGCGCACCCTTGATCCCGATGATTTGATGGTCTGGGATGACAAGCATCCGCTTGCTTTAGCAGGCACTATGGGCGGTTTAGATTCCGAAATCACTGAATCAACAGTTCGAATTGCAGTTGAGGCAGTTCGATTTGATCCAGTTTGCGTAGCTAAGAATTCTCGCCGCCATAAGTTATCTTCCGAGGCATCACGCCGGCTAGAGCGCAGCGTTGACCCTTCTCTTGCCCAATTTGCCTCTGCTCGTTTTGTTCAGTTATTGACAGAACTATCAACGGCGCAGCATGTTGAGACTGTTGTTGATGGCGAACCTCGCTATGCACCAGTTGTGAAGGTAGATCCTGCGTATGTAAGTCGTATTCTGGGTGTTGAACTATCACCTTCTGAAGTGGCAACTCACCTGCGTTCAGTTGGGTGCGATGTCAACGAATCAACTTGGGAGGTAGACCCTCCATCATGGCGATCGGATCTGCTAACTCCTGCGGATTTTGTAGAAGAAGTTGCACGAATGGTTGGATACGACAAGATTCCATCAATTTTGCCGCCGCGACCTCGCCATGCCTCACTTACGCCTACACAAAAGCGACGCAGAGCAATCGCTTCAATGTTGGCTAACCGAGGATTTGCAGAGGTTCAAACCTTCCCTTTCACTAATCAGGAAACAATAGATTCAATGGGATTTGTGGGGGAGCGTGCTTCTACATATCGCATCGCCAACCCCATGTCTGAAGAATTCCCATTGATGCGTGTTCATCTTGTCCCAGGATTGATTGAAGTGGCAGCACGAAATATTTCACGAGGAGCTCGAGACTTTGCAATCTTTGAGATGGGATCAATCTTCCGTGGTTCTCAGAAGTTGGTTCCATCTATCTCACCTGAACTAGGTTCCCGTCCAGAACAATCGGTGATTGATGCGATTTATGCCTCCGTACCGCCGCAAGCGTTCCATGTGGCAGGTTTGTTGGTGGGCAAGAATGAAATCCAAGATTGGCAAGGACCAGCTCGTTCTTACACTTGGCAAGATGCGATTGCCTATGCTGCCGATATTCTCGATTTATGTAATCTACAGTGGAGTATTAAGCGTTCTGATTTCGCTCCTTGGCACCCAGGTCGATGCGCTGAACTCATTGTTGATGGAAAGGCCGTTGCACATGCAGGCGAACTTCACCCACGCATCGTTGCGGCCTACGGGCTTCCAGAGAGATCCTCAGCCTTTGCAGTGGGCTTGAGCGCCCTTCCTGATACTGATCTAGTACGCCCTACGACAGTGGGAACTATGCCAGCAGCTCTTCAAGATGTTGCACTGATTGTTGATAAGGATGTTGCTGCTTCAGACGTTGAGACCGCTCTTCGTTCTGGTGCAGGTGATCTTCTAGAATCAATCTCCCTCTTCGATCGCTATGACAAGCTCGGCGATGGAAAGATTTCCTTAGCCTTCTCTTTGGTTTTTAGAGCCCCAGATCGCACCCTCACTGGCGCGGAGGTGTCGGCAGCGCGTGAGGCTGCTGTTGCCGCTGCCGAGAAAGCCACTGGAGCGATTCTCCGCACAATCTAGTCTGCATAATTATGCATAGTGCTGCATAAATATGCTATGATAGATCCATGAAAATTGGTCTAGTTGGCGGAAGTGGATATGCAGGCGGAGAACTTCTTCGACTCCTCGCAATCCATCCTCATTTTGAAGTTTCGGCGATCTCCGCTCATTCCAATGCAGGCGAGCAGATAACATCAATTCATCCTGCCCTTCAAACTTATGCAGGGCGAACATTCACAGCTTTTACTGCCGATGATTTCAATAAATGTGGATTGGTGTTTCTCGCTCTTCCACATGGGGAATCGGCATCTGTAATTTCTCAACTCTCATCCGAAATCAAGATTGTAGACCTAGGGGCAGACTTCAGATTGGAAAGTCCTGAAGCATGGAATCAGTATTACGGTGGAGCGTATGCAGGGTCGTGGGTTTATGGTCTTGCAGACCTTCCTGGCCAGAGTAAGAAAATTTCCCAATCCCAAAAGGTCGCAAATCCAGGATGTTATGCCACGGCGATCTCTCTAGGGTGCGCTGCAACTCATGAATTCGCAGATTTTTCTGACATTGTCGTTGTGGCAGCATCTGGCACCACAGGTGCAGGCCGAACAGCGAAAATTAATCTAATTGCCAGTGAAGTTGCAGGCTCACTTACCTCATACAAATTTGGGGGAGTCCATCAACATACCCCCGAGATTGAGCAGACTTTAAAAGCTGTCTCAGGCAAGAATGCGAAAATTTCCTTTACGCCAATCCTTGCCCCTATGCCTCGTGGAATATTGGCCACAGTAACGATGAAGCTGACAAAGAATGTCTCTATAGAGCAAGTCCGGAATTCCTTCGAGTCATATTATGCAGATTCTCAATTTGTTCATCTTCTTCCAACTGGACAGATGCCGAAGACTTCTTCTGTTCTAGGAAGCAACCATGCCCATCTTCAGGTTGCCATTGATGAACATACCAATCGCCTCGTAATATCGATCGCTATAGACAATTTGGGTAAAGGCGCAGCAGCACAGGCCATTCACAACGCTAATTTGATGTGTGGCTTTAACGCTGAATCTGGGTTGGCTGGCAATGGACTGGGCGCATGAATACAACAGATTTGCCCCTTGGTTTTAAAGCATCGGGTGTCGCAGCCGGAATAAAGACCTCTGGTGCACTTGATCTCACTTTGATTCACAACATCGGTCCGAGATTTGATGCGGCTGCCGTTTATACAACCAATCAGGTTGTTGCAGCGCCAGTTATCTGGTCTCGTGAAGTGACAAAAGGTGGAGTGGTAAGAGCCGCAATCCTTAACTCAGGTGGGGCAAATGCCTGCACTGGTCCTCAGGGTTTTCTCGATACCCATCGCACCGCTGAGAAGGTGGCAGAACATCTAGATATTTCCTCAGGAGAAGTTGTCGTCTGCTCAACAGGGCTCATCGGAGAACGCCTTCCGATGGAGAAGATATTCACGGGTATTGAATCAATGATTTCGAACCTAGCTTCTGAATCCTTGGAGCTTGTTGCGCGTTCTATCATGACGACAGATTCAATCCACAAATTAGCTGTTGATCAGATTCACGGTTCTAGAACTGTGGGAGTTGCAAAGGGCGCGGGAATGCTTGCGCCAGCTTTGGCAACGATGCTTTCAGTGGTGATGACAGATGCGATTTTGCCTGAAAACTACCAAGAGATTTTTAGTCGAGTGGCAGATAGAACTTTTAACCGCATTGATTCAGACGGATGCATGTCCACAAATGACACAGTTCTACTGATGAGCTCTGGGGCTAGTGAAATTGAATTCTCGGCCGAACAATTAGAGGAAGTGCTTATGTCCATCTGCTCTTCGCTTGCCTCTCAATTGATTGAGGATGCAGAAGGGTCAACCAAGACGGTAGCGATAACTGTCAAAGGTGCTGCAAACGAGAGCGATGCTGTTGAAGTAGCTCGTGCCTGTGCCCGCAATAACCTTCTCAAATGTGCAATCTTTGGAGGAGATCCAAACTGGGGACGCGTTTTGGCTGCCGTGGGCACGGCTCAAGTTCCCATGGATGCCCTCTCCATTGATGTCACATTAAATGGAATTAAGGTAGCTAAGAACTCTGCGCCTTTCGAAGATAAGAATCTGGTCTCCTTTAGCGATCGTCTTGTTGAACTTGAAGTAAACCTCAACTATGGGGATGCAAGTGCAACCATTAGAACTAACGACCTCTCTCATGACTATGTCCACGAGAATTCGGCCTATTCGACATGATCACAGTTGTTAAATTTGGCGGTCATGCTATGAGTGATAATGATGGACTCTTCGCTCGGGCTATAGCTCATGCACTCTCAGAGGGATTCCAGCTCGCAATAGTTCACGGCGGTGGACCTCAGATCAATACGGCGCTAGAGAGCGCTGGCATAACATCCGAATTTGTAGGCGGCTTTCGAGTCACTACCCCAGAGGTCTTTGAAGTTGTCGAAAGAGTTCTGAGCAAGGAAGTGGGACCACAAGTAGCCTCAACACTCTCTCGTGAAGGCGTCAACGCTCAATCGCTTGAAGGCAGAAGAGTTATCCGCGCAACAAAGCAATCCACTTTGGTTGATGGAAGCAAAGCTGACCTCGGGCTTGTAGGAGAAGTTGTGAGCGTAGATGCACAGCCTCTTCAAGAGCTTATCTCTTCTGGAGTAGTACCTGTCATTTCACCTATTGCATCAGATGGCAAAGGCCAAGGTTTGAATGTCAATGCAGATATCGCTTCAGCTGCTATAGCGGGAGCGCTGAATGCCCAAGAGCTCATCATCATGACCGATGTTGCTGGTATCTATCGCCATTGGCCCGATGCAAATTCCCTCATTTCTGAAATTAGTGCACCAGAACTTGAGAAGATCAAGGGTAGTTTCGAAGAAGGAATGGCACCTAAAGTTCAAGCCACATTGGATGCAATCAAATCTGGCGCAAAAGCGGTTCGAATTATCGATGGTAAAAACCCTGAAGCATTCGCACTAGCGCTTGCTCATACTGGAGGAACACTGGTGGTCGTATGAAAACTTGGATTCAATCACTACAAAATAATTATGGCACGCCATCAGTTGAGTTGGTCTCGGGTAAAGGCGCAGTTGTTGTAGACAGCAACGGCAATGAGTACCTGGATTTTCTTGCAGGAATTGCCACTAGCGCGTTGGGACATGCCCACCCAGCAGTAGTGAAAGCTGTGAGCAGGCAGATTGCCACATTGGGTCATGTGAGCAATCTCTATGCCCATCCCAACGCGATTGAGTTAGCAGATCAACTCAAAAAGATGACGGGAGATAAGAGCGCCCGAACCTTCTTCTGTAATTCTGGGGCAGAGGCAAACGAAGCTGCCCTCAAGCTTTCTCGTAAAACAGGAAGAACTCGAATTGTTGCCACAAGAGATGCTTTTCACGGTCGAACCATGGGGGCACTCTCACTTACGGGTCAACCATCCAAGAGAGATCCATTCAAACCACTGATAAAGGGGATAACACATGTTCCCTATGGTGATATGGGTGCGATGATTCGTAAGGTCACTAAGAAGACAGCGATGGTAATTGTTGAGCCGATTATGGGAGAAGCTGGAGTCATAGTTCCTCCACACGGATATCTTCAAGCTCTGCGTGAATTGTGTGATGAGACAGGCGCACTTCTTGTCTTTGACTGTGTGCAAACAGGAATGGGGCGCACTGGAGACTGGTTCGGCTATGAATATTCAGAAATAAAGCCTGATGTGATCACACTTGCTAAAGGTCTTGGTGGCGGACTTCCTCTTGGGGCGATGATTGCACTCGGAGATGCCGCAAACCTCTTTGAACCAGGAGATCACGGCTCTACCTTTGGCGGTAATCCAGTGACAACGGCTGCGGCGTTGGCTGTCATTGCCGAGATTGAGAAGAAAAACTTGCTCGAGCGAGTAGGAACAATCGGCGTTGAATTGATGGCAGAGCTCGCGCTCATTCCTGGCGTTTCTCATGTCAGGGGTGCAGGACTTCTCATTGGAATTGAGTTTGAGGAGAAGGTTGCAAAAAAGGTTGCACTCGTATGTCAAAAGAAGGGAGTGCTTGTGAATGGAAATAGCGAGAGCGTAATTCGTATAGCTCCTCCATTAATCATCACTGATAAGCAAATTCGAGATTTTGTGAAGATCTTTACTGCAAGCGTTGAGGAGGTTCTCGGTGTCTAGTGTTGCTGCTCGTCGTTCCAAAGCGATAGCTCTTATTCAAGCAGGAAAAATCGCATCTCAAAGTGATCTTGTGAGAGAGTTGAAAAAGGCTGGATTCTCTGTGACCCAAGCTACCGCGAGTCGAGATTTAGATGAGATTGGAGCGGTAAGAGGTCGAGATGGTTACCACCTCTCAGAATCCGACGGTGACTCCATCTCTCGCTCCATGCCAGTTCCTTCTGAACTCATACTCTCTGTCGAAGCGAGTGGAAATCTGGCCGTGGTGAGAACGCCTCCAGGAGGAGCTCAGTTTCTTGCCAGCTCACTCGATCATTCAGGCATCAAAGAGATTATTGGAACTATTGCAGGCGATGACACGGTTCTTGTTGTTTCGAGAAAAGCCACCGGCGGAGCCCAATTAGCGAGAGAATTACTCGCTTACGGACGAGGCAAGGGGAGAAAGTAATGGCGTTATGGGGCGGTCGGTTCTCAGATGGACCCGCAGATGCTGTCTTTGCGCTCTCGCGCAGCGTTCACTTTGATTGGCGCCTAGCACCGTATGACCTTCGGTCATCTTTGGCACATCTAGAGATTCTCGAGGATAGTGGATTACTTTCCAAAGATGTTGCAGGCAAGATTAGAGGCGCACTTCATGAACTCATAGCAGAAGTTGCATCAGGAGCTTTTGCGCCAGAGGCGGCAGATGAGGATGTTCACAGCGCCTTAGAGCGAGGGCTGACTGAAAAACTTGGAGATATCGGCGGCTCACTTCGTGCTGGTCGCTCCCGCAATGATCAAGTAACAACTGACCTCAGGCTTTATGCGATAGATCATATGTTGGAAGTTGCTCATCAGATCACAACTCTTCAGAACGCTTTGATTTCTAAGGCATCTGAATATGGTGATGCTCCAGCTCCAGGGTTTACTCATCTTCAACATGCTCAACCAGTCCTATTTGGACACGAGTTGGCAAAGCATGTGCATGCCTTTGCTCGAGATATAGATCGAATCCACGATTGGCTGGAGCGAACATCTGTGAGCCCACTAGGTTCAGGGGCACTTGCTGGTTCTTCTCTTCCGTTAGCTCCTGAGAAAACTGCAGCAATTCTTGGCTTCAATAAATCTGCTGGAAATAGCATTGACGGAGTTTCAGACCGCGATTATGTGGCAGAGGCTCTCTTTATTCTTGCAATGGTGGGAAGTCATCTCTCTCGCATAGGGGAGGAGTGGTGCATCTGGGCCACAACTGAGTTTGGTTGGGCGCAAGTTGCTGATGCGTATTCAACAGGATCCTCGATTATGCCTCAGAAAAAGAACCCAGATATGGCAGAGCTTGCTCGTGGGAAATCTGGACGATTGGTAGGAAACCTCACTGCACTTCTGACAACTCTCAAAGGTTTGCCATTTGCATACAATCGAGATCTTCAAGAAGATAAAGAACCACTCTTTGATTCAATTGACACTGTCCTTCTTGTCCTTCCAGCTGTGACAGGGATGGTTGCAACAACTTCCTTCGATAGAGAGAGAATGGCCCTTGCAGCCCCCCTTGGATTCTCCCTCGCAACCGAGATTGCAGATTATTTGGTGCGAGCAGGAGTTCCCTTCGCTCATGCTCATGAAGCTGCAGGAAAGTGCGTGGCGCTCTGTGAATCTTCCGGGCGTCAGCTCCATCAACTGACTGATTCAGAGTTCACTCACATTCACCCATCCCTTCTTCCTACCGTCAGAGATGTATTAACGGTTCAGGGCGCGCTAGCGTCTAGAACCACCTTTGGTGGCACTTCTCCTCAGAGTTTTAAGGTTCAAATGAGTAATCTCACCTCCGCAGTTGAGGCAGATATGAAGAAAATAGCCAGCAAGACCCAGGCCTTTTCAACGATGATGGGTGTGTGAAAATAGAGATGACAACTTCTACATACGATTTATTGGATGACCTTAAGTGGCGTGGGCTTATTGCCCAGACCACAGACGAGGCCGCCCTTCGAGAAGCTCTCAAGAGGCCGATTACCCTCTATTTAGGAACAGACCCAACTGCGCCTTCAATTCATGTGGGAAATCTTGTTCCGCTTCTTGTTATGCGTCGCTTTCAGCTTGCTGGCCATAATCCCATTCTTCTCGTGGGTGGTGCGACAGGACTGGTAGGAGACCCAAGCGGACGCAATGATGAGAGATCCCTCAATGATGCAGATGTAGTGGCTCATTGGGTCAATCGAATTAAGGTGCAACTTTCGAAGTTTATGGATTTTGAAACTAAGGCTAATCCTGCAGTAATGGCCAATAACCTTGACTGGACTGCACCGATGTCCACTATTGAATTTCTAAGAGATATCGGAAAACACTTTAGCGTCAACCAGATGCTTAATAAGGATTCAGTATCAAGTAGATTAGAAAAAGACGGAATCTCTTACACTGAATTTTCATATCAAGTATTGCAGTCTATGGATTACTTAGAACTCTACCGTCGCAGTAATTGCACACTTCAAATTGGAGGATCAGATCAGTGGGGTAACATTACTGCTGGACTTGATCTAATTCGCCGCGCTGAGAGCGGTAGCGCACACGCACTTACGGTTCCACTTCTGACGAAGGCTGACGGAACTAAATTTGGAAAGACTGCTGGTGGTTCAGTGTGGTTAGATCCCGAGATGACATCTCCATATGCATTCTTTCAGTATTGGCTCAACTCAGATGATGCAGATGTTATAAAATTTGTTAAAACTTTCTCATTCAAATCAAAAGAAGATATTGAAGCACTCGAACTGCGTCACTCTGAAAATCCAGGAGCTCGTGAAGCACATCGTGAACTTGCGCGAGAACTCACTTCACTGGTGCATTCGCCAGAGATTGCCCAACGAGTTGAAGTTGCAGCGCGAGCACTCTTTGGCCAAGCAGATCTTGCCGAGTTAGATGAAGCAACACTTGCATCTGCAATTGCAGAACTTCCACGAACAACTGTCTCTGCCGCCGATGAGTTGCCAACTTGGGTGGATCTTCTGGCTGCAACTGGGGTAGTGGAGTCAAAATCTGCTGCTCGACGCATCGTGAAGGAAAGTGGCGCATATCTCAATAATGAGAAGGTGCCATCTGAGGATTTCCGCCTCGAAAAGAGCCACTTTTTATGCGGAAAATATGCCCTTTTGCGTAAGGGCAAGAGAGATTTGGCGGCTGTAGAGCTGATTTCGTAAAATTCTTAGCTCTAAAAATCCCACTTTTCATGCGTAAAAAGTGGGATTTTTGCCATTTTGGGCGGAAATAGTGTCGTTGAGGGGGAGTGGCCCTGAGCCGATTTGACCTCCCAGAAGTTGCCCCATATAGTTACGCCCCTTGCTGCGAAACATACGAAAAGGGCTAGAAATAGCTCAATTCGGCTGTGCAGCAGAAGTACCAACGATCTAGGCGATTTGACCTGAGAAGGTCCGATGGACTAGGTTTTGCGGTCTGCCCTGAAAAGTAGAAGAGATTCTGCAACGCAGTGCGCATCCGTACCTTGAGAACTCAACAGCGTGCCATAAGTCAATGCCATT
>CALEZA010000118.1 GCA_937927965.1 uncultured Candidatus Planktophila sp. | reverse complement strand
ACAAGGAAGATCTCATCTCAGGCGATGCAACAGCTGTTATCGCATGGTCAGGAGACCTCTTCCAGCTCTCATCAGAGAACGCAGGCAAGTTCGACTTTGCTATCCCAGAATCAGGTGGAACTATCTCAGGAGATAACTTCCTTATCCCATCAACTGCATCAGCTGAGGGTAAGAAGAACGCTGAGACACTCATCAACTACTACTACGACCCAGCAGTTGCAGCAGAAGTTGCGGCATATGTGAACTATGTGACCCCAGTACAGGGTGCACAGGCTGAGATGGAGAAGTTTGACCCAGAGCTAGCTAAGTCTGAGTACATCTTCCCAACTGAGAAGACAATGTCACGCTTGAATGTCTTCAAGGCGCTCACACCAGCTGAAGAGTCATCTTGGACAGAGGCTTTCCAAAAGGCTGCTGGTAACTAAGTTGGCAGTTAACTCTTCAATCAAAGGCGATCTACGACTTACAAATATCACCAAGTCGTATGGAGATTTCACCGCAGTTAATGATCTCTCATTAACTATTCCTGAAGGTTCATTCTTTGCACTCCTTGGACCTTCAGGATGCGGTAAAACTACAACCCTTCGCATGGTCGCAGGACTTGAAGAGCCAACCCAGGGAACTATCTCTCTGGGAAACACTGATATTACTTACACAAAGCCATATCAGCGTCCGATCAATACGGTTTTCCAGAACTATGCACTCTTTCCGCACCTGACTATCTTTGAAAACATCGCATTCGGTCTTCGCCGTCGCGGTATCAAAGATGTTAAGGAGCAAGTTGAGAAGGCTCTTGATCTTGTTGAGTTATCACACTTAGCAAATCGAAAGCCGACTCAGCTCTCTGGTGGTCAGCAGCAGCGCATCGCACTTGCTCGTGCAATCGTCAATCGCCCAGCACTCCTACTTCTCGATGAGCCTCTCGGTGCACTCGATCTCAAGCTGCGTCGCCAGATGCAGATTGAGCTCAAGTGGATTCAGAAAGAGGTGGGTCTGACATTCGTGCATGTGACTCACGATCAAGAAGAAGCGATGACAATGGCAGACACAATTGCGGTGATGAATGAGGGCGAAATTGAGCAGCTCGGCTCACCTGCTGATCTCTATGACAACCCAAAGACAGCTTTTGTTGCCAACTTCTTGGGCCAATCAAATTTGATTAAGGGAACTATTTCAGGCAATGATGGAGACAACCACATTGTTGATCTCTTCGGCCAGAAGATTTCTCTTGCAAAGAATCGCTCACATGCTGTTGATAACTCTATCTTTGCTGGCATTCGTCCAGAGAAGTTCCGCATCTCACGCCTTGCTACTCCAACTTCAGGAAATATCCTGACTGGAGGAAAGATCGAGGATGTCTCATACATCGGCGTCTCAACTCAGTATCAGGTCCTCATGCCGTGGGGACAGGAGCTCATGGTCTTTGAGCAAAATGATGATGGCGTTGCACCATTTAGCGTTGGTGAAGATGTGAACATCTCATGGGAGGCAGGCTTTACTTTCGCTCTTCGTGGAGATGAAGATGCTGAAGCAGGTATGGAAGTCGAGCCGGAAGAGATTCTCAGCGACGATGAGTAAGTCAGGCATCTCAAGCCCGCGTACTCCTTACCTACTCCTGCTACCAGGAATTGGTTTTCTCTTTACCTTCTTTATCTGGCCAATTGCAAACCTCGCTCAGACTTCCACACAGACACCAATTGCTGGGGGAGATACTGGTGAATATGAACAAAGCCTTCGCTTTGCAAATTACCTTGATGCATTCTTAGAAAACAAAGAGCAGTTTGGTCGTTCATTCCTCTATGCAGCGCTAGCCACACTTGCAGCGCTAGCTATCGCATATCCATTGGCATATGCGATTGCTTTCAAAGCTGGCAAATTTAAGAATGTGTTGCTCGTGCTTGTGGTTGCTCCATTTTTTACATCATTCTTGCTCCGCACAATCGCATGGAAGCAGATTCTTGGTGAACAAGGCCCCGTCGTCCCATTCCTTAGGGATCTGCACATCATCTCTCCGAGCACCACGCTCACCTCATCAGCATTTGCAGTGGTTGCGGGTATGACATATAACTTCTTGCCGTTTATGACTCTTCCACTCTATGCATCTATCGATCGTATCGACCCTCGCACCTTGGAGGCATCGGGAGACCTCTATGCAAATGGCATCACTACTTTCCGCAAGGTAACTCTGCCGCTATCGATGCCAGGAGTCGTAGCGGGAACGCTGCTCACATTCATTCCTGCAGCCGGCGATTATGTGAATGCTGCAATTCTAGGATCTCCGCAGACCAAGATGATTGGAAATGTGATTGAGTCTCGCTTCTTTAAAATTGTTGATTATCCAACAGCTGCTGCACTCTCATTTACTTTGATGGCTGCCATCTTGGTGCTCGTGACTGTCTATATTCGCAAAGCAGGAACGGAGGAGTTGGTATGAGAAGCCTCTCTCGTTGGTTCCAGCGCAACCTCATCCGCATCTATGCAGTGGTTGCATTCACATATCTTCTTATTCCAATAGCTTACACAGTTGCTTTCTCATTTAATGACGGCGGCAAGTCCAACCTCATTTGGAAGGGCTTTACTCTTGAAAACTGGATGAATCCATGCGGTGCCCCTGAGGTTTGTACTGCACTTAGTAATTCAATCAAGATTGGTTTCCTTGCAACTTTGTTTGCGACAATCCTTGGAACGATGATTGCCTTTGCAATTGGACGCCATAAGTTCCGCGGTCGATCAACTACCAACTTGATGATCTTCTTGCCTATGGCAACTCCAGAAATCGTTCTCGGTGCTTCACTGCTTTCTCTCTTCCTCACGCTCAAGGTAAATCCTGGCTTCTGGCCTACAGTCTTGGCACATGTGATGTTCTGTATCTCCTTTGTAGTGGTCACAGTCAAGGCTCGTATTGCAAGCCTGGATCCTCGTTTGGAGCAAGCTGCAATGGATCTCTATGCCAATGAGTTTGAGACATTCCGCAGAGTGACCTTGCCTCTTGTGGCTCCAGGTATTGCAGGAGCTGCTCTCTTGGCATTTAGCCTATCCTTCGATGACTTCATTATCACCAACTTCAACTCGGGCACGATGACAACCTTCCCGAAGTTTGTCTATGTCTCAGCAGCTCGTGGAATTCCACCACAGGCAAATGTCATTGGTTCGGCGATGTTTATTATCGCTCTTGTCATTGTCATTCTTGGACAGATCGTGGGCCGTAAGCGCGCTGTTAAATGAAGCGCTCTGTTGTAATTCTTGGCTCTACGGGTTCTATCGGAGTACAAGCTCTCGAGATTATTGAGGCAAATCCAGATCTCTTTGAAGTCCTTGCACTCAGTGCTGCGGGTAATAACCCTGATTTGATTATCTCCCAAGCAAGGAAGTTTGGGGCAAAATTCGTTGGAGTAATGAGCAATAGTGAAAAAATCAAGGAAGCACTTCCGCAGGTCACGGTAATTGATGGGGCAGCAGCCGCCACCGAACTTGCTGCAATGAAGTGCGATGTCGTGCTCAATGCCATCACGGGTTCTATTGGTCTAGGTCCCACCCTTGCTGCCATTAAAGCTGGAAACCAATTAGCTCTTGCAAATAAAGAGTCTCTGGTGGCAGGTGGAGAGATCGTCACCCCCATAGCTTCCAAGAATCAAATTCTTCCCGTTGATTCCGAGCACTCTGCAATTTGGCAATGCCTTCAGGGCAATCAAAGTAGCGACATCTCACGCTTGATCCTCACGGCTAGTGGTGGTCCATTTAGAGATCGAGAAGATTTGAG
>CALEZA010000117.1 GCA_937927965.1 uncultured Candidatus Planktophila sp. | reverse complement strand
TTGGAGTAACAGAGGAAGTGCTTAAAGCTGCCTTTGGAACAAACATGCAGCCAGATATAGCTGCGGCGGCAAAGAAACTAGGTTTGACAGAAGCCGTACTTCTCGAAGCTCTCGGTTTAAAAGGTTGACCCAAATCGAAATCCGATTCCAAGCGCCTTCTCCCTAGGGGCAAGGAAAATCAACGAAGCTGAAGATTCTGACTTTATGTTCAGTTGGGCATTTGAAGATCTTGATGGACACCTTTGGGGTGTCGGGCTTTCCGTTTGGGGGATCAGCGAAGCAAAAGCCAAGAAGCTAATTTCGAGACCTCTTGATAAAAGTTCTGGAAAATAGAATCAGTAACTGGTGTAGGAAAAGCTTTTATTTGTTTTATCAAGATCTAATTTCTCGTTAAATATCCCCATGCCAAACTTGCTGCTAGAGCTATCCAAATTTGATAGGGAACCAGAAAAAGTCCCATCTGAAACGAAGCTTTAAAAGTCAGATATAGGACAGGGATTGTGAATACAGCTGCTAAAACCAAGGCGATTGTGGCAAATAGAAAGTTATGCGGAACATAGAACTGGTATGCCCAGGTCAGTGCCGCAGCAATGCTTAAGCCAAAGAAGACGAGCCACGCAATGTTCTCTACCTTAGTAAGTGACTTTGATACTTGATATGAAGCAATCGCCAAGACTGTGAAGTTATAAGGCCAGATAATTCCAATGACAGCACTGGGTGGCTGCCACCATGGTCGATTCAAGGTGTCATACCAACCAGGAGAGGAAGAAACCCAGATTCCAGATCCAAAGGCATAAACCAGAACAAGCAGGATGCCGATAGATGCTGAAGCCACCTTGAAGTCCATGTGAAGAGGGTAATCCAGATGCAAGAGATATGGTGCCCTTAAATGTGAGGGAAAATCGTGCCGTTAACTCTTATGGAGTCGAAGCTTGATTCCTGTGTAAACACCAAGTAGCAGGAATGCGAAGAAAACCCATCCTGAGAGAGCAAATGCTTGAGTACCTGAGAGAAGTACGCCAATGGTGCAACCGAGTGAGACCATGGAGCCCCATCCTAGAAATATTCCACCGATGAGAGCTGTTGCAGTATTTCGAGGAGTTGGCTTATCGATCTTGAAACGACCACCTGCAAGTGCTGCTGCAAAAGAGGTGAAGATAATCCCAACGACAATCCACCCATTATTGGTGATTGCCTCTGCAACTACCGCAATACATCCTGCCATGCGATCTAGTCCAAGGAGATTCTCATCTCCTATACCTTGATTCGTCATAAAGGTGCGACCAGTTGTGCTGATTTGGCGTGTAACACCCAATGGCTCAACGCGAAGATAAGCAATCATTCCCACGATTCCAACAAGTGCACCTGTGGCAATTGGATTCCATCGCTCAAAGAGAAGATAGTTGATGCCTCGTGAGATGGATGGGGTGGAGGTAGTAGAACGAGAGAGGGGATCTGAATTCTTGCCCCACTTAATTGCTCCTATGAGAAGCGCCAAGAGAGTCGCAAATGTTGCAATGAGGGAACCTGAATAGCCAAGTAGATGAGGTAACCAAATAGTTGGTGCATCAGCGATTGCATGGAGATAGAGCCAGTTCCAAGTAAGGAATGCGATGCCAAAGCCGATTAGGGTGCCAAGTAGGGCTGGGATCGCTCGCAGATAGCCTTGTCCAAGGCGATAGAGATGACCGCTGATGCATGCTCCAGAAAGTGTCATGCCAATTCCAAAGATAAATGCACCGAGTGCCAATGGCCAGCTCACTGGGCCGATATGTGCAACTGGTGGGAGGCGATCTGTTGTGGTGTCTGGAAGAAATTGTCCGAAGACAATTGCATAGCCAATAGAGCCAACAGCAATCGCTGTGAGAACTGAGATAAATGGAGTCGTATTGCGATCTTCAATGCCGTCTCTAAAGATGCAGAAGAAGCAGAAACGCCCACGCTCAAGGAGAAGCCCAAGGCTTATTCCAATAAGTAAAGAGATGGGTGCTGTGCTCGCGTTCTCGCCTTGTGAAAGCTTGAAAGCGGTAAAGAGAAGACCAATAACTATAAGGAGAGAGAAAGCAGTTCTCGCCTTCTGGCTTTTAGTCCAGAGTGGGCTGGAGGTCCCATTTGAGATGAGACCTCCAGCCTTTTCTGTGTTGAGAGTGTTAATTAGGAAGCTCCCCATACAGTTCCAGCGTTGTTAACAATTGGCACTCCAACAGAGTTTCCGTACTCTGTCCAAGATCCGTCGTAGTTCTTCACGTTGTAACCAAGGATTTCACTGAGAACAAACCATGTGAGAGATGAACGCTCACCAATTCGGCAATATGTGATGATGTTGCTATCACCAGTAATGCCCTTATCGGCATAGAGCTTCTTCAAATCAGCAACAGGCTTGAATGTTCCATCTGCGTTGACATTGAGACCCCAAGGAATATTTACCGCTCCTGGAATATGTCCTGCACGAACTGCCAATTCCTGGAAACCTGCTGGCGCAAAGACCTTACCGTTGTATTCATCAGCTGAACGGATATCGATGAGCTGTGCCAACTTTGGATTCTTTGCTGCTGGAAGAACATCGCGAATAAGTGTTGCACGCAAGCTCTTATCGAGTTGAGTAGCTACGAAGCTTCCGCTCTTAAATGATGGAACAGATGTTGTGAGAGCGCGGCCATCCTTCTCCCACTTCACTCGACCACCATCGAGAATGCGTACATCCTTCTGGCCGTAGAGATTGAAGATCCAAGCACCCCATGCTGCAAACCAGTTGTTCTTATCGCCGTAGAGAACAACGGTTGTATCTGCATCAATGCCAGCCTTCTGAGCCAACTTTGTAAATGCAGCGCGTGAAATAACATCACGATTAACAACATCAACTAGATCTGTGTGCCATGCAAACTTCACTGAGTTCTTAATGTGGCCACGCTCATAAATACCTGGCTCAGTGCTCACTTCAATGATTCGCACTTTTGGATTGTCAATATTCTTTTCAAGCCAATCAGCTTGTGCAACTGATCTCGATTGATTCTTCGGTGCCGCCGATGCCTGCGTCGTTGTAACGCTAGCTAGGAGCGCAAGAACGAGTGCTCCCACAACTGTTTTTTTCTTAAACATATTTTTCCTCTTCTAAGTATTGAAATAATGAATTGATAAAAATTGTTAAATATAAACTTAATAATGCTTGCTTAAAATCAGCAGCAAGTTGTGTTAACGCGACAGAAGTCGATGATGCGTCGCTTTGTAAAAGACATCTCGACTCCTTTTCTTTATTCGCTAACAACTTTCGGTGAACTTTAAAGAAAGTGTTTTCAAAACGCAACACGAGAAATGTTTGCAAGAACTCTGAAATACTCTTGCAAATAATGTGCAGATAGAAAATTGAGTATTGGGAAAAGGCATTGGACTGATTAGCTCATGGGCGGAAATTTGGGATTTTTCTCCTCAATTTTTGTGAGTTGAACCTCATTCAATAGGGATTATTCGAAGTGAGTCTTAAAATTCCTCCATGACTTTAGATAAAAAGCACGGTTCCCTCGGAGTTCTCACATTAGGAGCTCTGGGTGTGGTCTTCGGAGATATTGGTACAAGCCCCATCTATGCCTTGAGAGAAAGTCTTCACACAGCTGGCACTGAGATCTTCGATATCTACGGAGTTGTCTCTCTGATCTTCTGGTCACTGATGCTCGTAGTCTCCATGAAGTATTTAGTTTTCGTTCTGCGTGCCGATAACAATGGAGAAGGCGGGATCCTCTCCCTCTTCGCTCTGCTTCCTA
>CALEZA010000116.1 GCA_937927965.1 uncultured Candidatus Planktophila sp. | reverse complement strand
GCGGCGGAGGCCTTAGCAGGAGCCTTCTTTGCGGCAGGCTTGACGGCCGCAGCCTTAGCCTCGGCCTCGATTGCGGCAGCGGTCGAACCCTTCTTAGGGATTACAATCGGACCCTGCTTGGAGCGCGGACGCTTGCGGTCGCTCAGCCACTCTGCTCGAACTGCCAACTTCTTGACCGGCTTGAACACCTTGGCGATGTCCTCGGCCTGCAGGGTCTCGCGCTCCATGAGCTCGCGAGCCAGGTCGTCGAGAACCGCACGGTTGGTAGACAAGGCGCGGTAGGCCTCTTCATGAGCTGCCTCGATAATCGCGCGCACCTCGATGTCGATCAGCTGCGCGGTCGCCTCGGAGTATTCCTTGGCCTGGGCCATGTCGCGGCCGATGAAGACCTCGCCGCCGCCACCAAACGAGACGGCGCCGACGCTGTTGCTGAAGCCATACTTGGTGACCATCTCTCGGGCGATGTTGGTCGCCTTCTGAATATCGTTTGAAGCACCGGTCGTCGGGTCCTGGAAAACAACCTCCTCGGCCACACGACCACCCATCGCGTAGGTGAGTTGGTCGAGCAGTTCGTTTCGGGTAATCGAATACTTGTCGTCGATTGGGACAACCATCGTGTATCCGAGCGCGCGGCCGCGGGGAAGAATCGTAACCTTCGTCACTGGGTCGGTGTTTCGCATCGCAGCAGCCGCGAGCGCGTGACCGCCCTCGTGATACGCAGTAATGCGACGCTCTTCTTCAGTCATCAACCTTGATTGCTTTTGTGGTCCAGCCATTACACGATCAATTGCCTCATCAATATCTGAATTAGTAATTACTTTGCTTCCTTCACGAGCTGCAAGTAATGCTGCTTCATTTAAAACATTTGCTAAATCAGCACCAGTAAATCCTGGTGTGCGTCGAGCATATGCAACTAAATCAACGCTCTCTGCAATTGGCTTGTTCTTTGCATGCACCTTCAGAATATCTGCGCGACCCTTAAGGTCTGGACGGTCAACAGGAATTTGACGATCAAAGCGACCTGGACGAAGAAGAGCAGGATCGAGAACATCTGGTCGGTTAGTTGCAGCAATCAAAATAACTTGACCTGCAGCGTCAAAGCCATCCATCTCAACGAGCAACTGATTAAGAGTCTGCTCACGCTCATCGTGGCCACCACCCATACCAGTTCCGCGTTGGCGACCGACTGCATCAATTTCATCAACAAAGACAATCGCTGGAGCGTTTGCCTTAGCTTGAGCGAAGAGATCGCGAACACGAGCTGCACCGACACCCACAAACATTTCTACGAAATCAGAACCAGAGATTGAATAGAAAGGAACTTTCGCCTCACCAGCAACAGCGCGTGCAAGGAGAGTCTTACCTGTTCCTGGTGGACCAAAGAGCAATACACCCTTTGGAATCTTCGCTCCCAGTAATTGGTACTTTGTCGGATCTGCTAAGAAATCTTTAATCTCTTCCAGCTCAGCAATTGCTTCATCAGCTCCCGCAACATCAGCAAAGGTGTTCTGTGGAACTTCATTATCTTGAAGCTTTGCACGAGACTTTCCAAAGCTAAAGACCTTATTTCCTCCGCCTTGGGCGCTACTCATCATGAGGAAGAGCAGGAATCCAATAAGAAGAATTGGGCCAAATGAGAGCAAGATTGATACTAGAAGCGACTGCGTTGGAACCTCAACGCTCCAGCCCTTTGAAGGTGGATTAGCTGTCAGCGCATCAACGATTGTTGGTTCTTGGCGAACCACATAAGAGGCTTCAACCTTAGATGCACCCTTGATGGTGCTACCAGACTTAAGAATGAGCTGAATCTTCTGAGTCTTATCAATCAAAACTGCAGATTCAACATCTGACTTAGCGATAGCATCAAGAATCTGTGAAGTCTTTACAACTGTGTATCGATTGGCAGCATTTGAAATCTGACCAAAGATAGAAACTAGAAAGATTGCAGCAATGATCCAAAAGAGTGGACCGCGAAAAATCTTCTGAGCGCGAGTCTTAGGCTCATTCTTCTTTGGAGCAGATCCCTTAGAAATATTCTTTAAAGGATTCTTCATTGGAGACTTCTTTTCGTTAGTCATCTGAATTCCTTATTCATACATGTGCTTTGCCAGCACACCAATAAATGAGAGATTGCGATACTTCTCATCAAAATCAAGACCATAACCAACAACGAAGTCCTTGGGGATATCAAACCCAACATACTTGCACTCGACTTCAACCTTTGCTGCCTCTGGCTTGCGAAGGATTGCGAGAATCTGAACATCTGCGGCGCCTCGAGAAAGTAGATTTGCACGAAGCCAAGAGAGAGTTAAACCTGAATCAACGATATCTTCGACGATAAGAACATTGCGTCCTGTGATATCTCGATCTAAATCTTTGAGAATTCGAACAACTCCTGAAGATTTTGTTCCTGATCCGTAAGAAGAGACTGCCATCCAGTCCATTTCAATGTGGGTCTGCATTGCACGAGTGAGATCTGCCATCGCCATCACTGCGCCCTTGAGAACTCCAACGAGGAGAAGATTCTTGCCTTCGTAATCAGCATCGACTTGAGCTGCGAGTTCGGCTACGCGTGCCTTGAGTTCTTCCTCTGTTGCAATAACGCGCTCGACATCAGTTCCTACTGCAGCTAAATCCACTTGATTACTCCTCTATACGGGGTCCTTTGAGAGGGTCAGTCTGCCCGAAATTCGCTCAACCTTCACACCGCCAGAAAGGGCGATGGCTCCCTGGCCCTTCCACGCTGAAATCAGGGCTTCAACAGCCCCCACCTGCTCAGCTGTGAGCGTGCCTTGGCTCACGCCCGCCTCATAAGCGGCCAAGCGGATGATGCGAGTGCGGATGGCTCGTGGGAGGCCAGAGAGGTAATCACACTCCAGAACTTTGAGTCGATCCCACTCCTTTGCCGCCCACTCATCCAGCGCATCTGCGTCATCTCGAAAAAGTGCTGCGGAGCGAACGAGTGCTTTTGAAATTCCTGGATCGAGATGGGATTCCAAGAATGGAATGACTTCTCTTCTCACTCGAACTCGCGTGAACTCTGTATCAAAATTATGTGGATCACTCCAAAATGTGATTCCTAGTTCTTGGCAAGCTTTTTCAGTCTCATCGCGAGTGATCGCCAAGAGCGGTCTGCAGTAATTTCCATTATCTTCTGCCATTCCTGAGAGCGAGCGAGTGCCACTGCCGCGGGCTAAACCAAGAAGCACTGTCTCTGCTTGATCATTATGAGTGTGACCTAAGAAGACTTTGACCGCTTTCTCTTCAGCCACGCTTTTCTCAATAGCTTTATAGCGTGCATCACGAGCGCCAGCTTCGATGCCGGACTCAGTAGAGACCACAACTTTCGAAATAAGAACTTTGCCATACCCCATCTCCTTTAATTGAAGTGCCACTCTCTCTGCATTCGCTGATGAATTTTCTTGTAGCTGATGGTCTACCGTGATTGCAATTGCAGTCAAAGCAAGTGGTTCCGCCTCTTTAAGAAGAGCCGCAGCTAATGCAAGTGAATCTGCTCCACCTGAGACTCCCACTAGGAACTTATCTCCCGCTTCAAGTTTTTCTAAATGAGGTCTCACTGCGTTGCGAATTGCAACGATTGACTGCACCATTTCTTAGACACGACCGCCGAATGGCATCAAGCCTTTAACTGAATAAATGCTTGAGTAGAGAAGACCTGTGTTCTTTGAGTTCGCTTCCCACATCATTCCATTGCCAGCATAAATAGTGATGTGGTGAATGGTGGAGATAGTTCCCTTGTATGAGTAGAACAGCAAATCTCCTGGTTCAAGGGCTGTGAGTGGAACATGCTTTGTATAACCCGCATAAAGCGCGGAGTTCAGACGATCCCAGTTTGGCCATCCCAAACCAGCAGACTTATATGCAGCATAGACAAGCCCAGAACAGTCAAAGGAGTTAGGTCCCTGTGTTCCCCAAATATATGGCTTGCGTGCTTGAACCTGCTTCTTTGCAAAAGCTACTGCTGCAAGTCTTTGCGCTTCGGTAGTGCGAATGGTGGAACGACCCTTGAATCCACGATCTGGCCACACCTTCGCCTGATTAATGGTGGTGGTTGCAGTGTTAGCCTGACTTTCTTCAAGGAGTGCAAGCTGTCTTTGTTGCTCAAGAGTAACTCGAACATTTCTTGCTGATGCAAGTTCTCTCATCAACTTATCTTGAACGGCACGGAGCTTATCAACTTCTTTCTGCTGGAGAGCTTGGGCATCATCTGCAGCCTTCTTTGTTGCAGCAACCTTTGCAGTTGCAACTGCTTGAACAGCGCGAGCTTCGTCAGCTTTCTTCTTTGCAGCGCGTGCGACAATTTCTGCAGCTTTAAAGCGAGCAAGGGCAGTTGAGTTACGCGCTCCCAAAGTATTGAGTGTTGAAAGCTGATCCATAATTTCTTGAGGACCATTTGCACTCAGCAGTGGTTGGATATCACTCAAGCTTCCACCCATGATGTACGCATTAGAAGCCATCTTGCCAATTGCTCTATGCGCTTCAGAGACTGCAAGGGCAGTCTCTGCCGCATGTTTTGCAGCTGCATTTGCTGCAGCAGTTGCAACATCTAATTCCTGCTTTGCTTTGAGATATGCAGCGCGTGCCGCATTTGCTTTCGCCGTTAATTGGCGCAAGGTTTGATTGGCCGATGCCAACTTCTTTGCAGCAGCATCTGCTGCCTTCTTCTTGGCAGCTTCTGCTGCTTTTGCGGCTTCGATTTCTGCCAGCGTTGGTTTTGGCTTTGCAATTGCTGGCGTTGTGGCAAGGGTGAGCGCTCCCATAAGGGCGAGAGCTATCAAGGACTTGCAACGCATACTTAAAGAATAAATGAGAAGAGTCACTTATGCTCAAGTGAAAGGCGCTGTGTCGCTAGTTAGCCACATCTCTCTTTGTGAAAAGTAGCGAAGAAGCGATCAATGCGAAAAATACAAAGGAACTTCCCAGGATTAACGCATGAGAATATGAGATTAATTCACTTCCGCCTTGAGCAATCGTTTGTAGCTGACTTCCTGGCATCCAATCGAGTGTAACGGGCTTCACAGCTCCGATGAGGTTCTCAATAATCAGTAACCACACCAAAGCTATTGAAATTGAAGAGATTGGTGAGCGGAGAAAAAGTCCCAAACTAATTCCAATAATCGCAAAGAAGACCATGGAGATATACACATTAAGAAGAGTGTGGGCGATTGCAGACCAGCCATCTGATGTGAACCAGAGCTCTGTTGAGACTTTGGCGCGATCTGAAAGGTAATAAGAGATTCCAACGCTCACAACGAGATTAACCACTGCAAGCAGAAGAGCAAAGACTTTCATTGCAGCATATTTACCTGCCAACAAAATTAAACGACGAGGCTCTCTTACTAAGAGATTTCGGAGTGTGCCATAGGTGTATTCCTGGGCGCTTTGTGCTGCAAAGACACAGAGAACAATGATTCCAAGGAGTCCACCAATGGATGCAAAGCCATTGACCGATCCACCTGCAAGTCCGAGAACTTCACGACCTACTGTTCGGCCGCGATCTGCATTTCCCTGAGGTGAGTCAATCATGAGATAGATAAATGAAGTGATCAGGCCATTAAAGAAGAGTGCTGCAACGAATGTTCCAAAGAAAAGAGTTGGGCGGCGCAACTTTCGCCACTCAGCGAAGAAAACTCTCACCATTTTATGCTCCTGTCATTTCAAAGAATGTCTCTTCCAAATTAGGAAGTGTGGGGGTTAATTGAGAGAGAGTGATCCCCGCTTCAAAGGCGAGCTTATTAAGAGTTGCTCCGTATTCATGGGGACCTTCAATGTGAGCTAATCCTCCACGAACCGTAGCAACATGACCTGCAGCTGCGGCGATATCAATCACCTTCTGCAAGTCATCAGGATTTATAGTCGAAACAATCAACTGTGGTTTCTGATTGAGTAAAAGTTCTTCAATCGCTCCAGCAAAAACAACTTCACCTTTACGAAGCATCACAATATATTCAGAGATAATTTCAATTTCTGAAAGCAAGTGTGATGAAACAAAAACTGTTGTCCCACCTGCAGTTAACTTCTTCAGAAGATCGCGAACCTCTTGAATTCCTTCTGGATCTAGACCATTAGTTGGCTCATCAAGGATGAGAAGATCTGGCTCTGGAAGAAGTGCTGCGGCAATTCCCAAGCGCTGCTTCATGCCGAGTGAATAAGTCTTGTATTTATCCCCACCTCGTCCTTTGAGTCCGACGAGTGAAATGAGTTCATCCACTCGCTCCTGAGGAAATCCACCTAGAGTGGCAAGCACTCGTAAATTCTCGCTTCCAGTCAGTGCTGGATAGAAAGCTGGACCTTCAATCATCGCTCCCACACGAGAGAGATACTTCTCAGGCTCTGTAATTGGATGGCCCAAGACCGTTCCCACACCAGATGTTGGTGCAATCAATCCAAGGAGCATGCGGATGGTCGTTGTCTTGCCAGCTCCGTTAGGGCCTACGAAACCGCAGATCGAGCCGCGTGGCACGGTGAAGGATGCACCTTCAAGGGCTGCGAGATTGTCATAGCGTTTGGTGAGATCAGATACCTCAATAGCAGGTGTGGTCATATATCCGACTATAGACCTTCTTGAGTGAACTAGAATGCTCACATGTCTAAAGATGTGTGGGGCTATCAGCCACCCAACTCTCGCCCAGCACCTGATTGGGAAGTCAATTCTCAGACTGATGCAGTCCGCGCAGGGTTATCCCGCTCCGGTTTTGGTGAGACATCTGAAGCTCTCTATCTCACAAGTGGTTTCACTTACACATCAGCGCAAGAAGCCTTTGACTCTTTCACGGATGAAACAGATCACTTCCTTTATAGCCGTTTCCACAATCCCACAGTTGCAATGTTTGAGAAGCGACTTGCTGCCATCGAAGGCGCAGAATTCTGCGTTGGCTTTGGATCTGGAATGGCTGCAGCATTTGCCTCTCTTGCCTGTTTAGTTCAAGCAGGAGATCACATCGTTGCCTCATCTGCAATGTTTAGCTCATGTCATGTTGTCATCACCGAAATACTCCCTAAATGGGGTGTCACCTTTGAACTTGTGAAAGCAAATGATTTAGCTGCTTGGGAGAAGGCACTTTCCAAGCCAACTAAAGCTGTATTTATCGAATCTCCTAGCAATCCATTGATGGAGATCACCGACATTCGCGCTGTGAGCGAATTGGCTCACAAAGTGGGAGCAACTGTCATCGTTGATAATGTGATGTCATCTCCCATACTTCAAAAGCCGCTTGAACTCGGTGCTGATGTTGTGATGTATTCAGCAACCAAACACATTGATGGACAAGGCCGAGTCCTTGCGGGAGCACTTCTTGGATCATTCTCATACATACAGGAGAAATTGATTCCCTTCACCCGCCACACAGGTCCATCACTGAGCGCCTTTAATGCATGGGTTCTTGTGAAGTCGTTAGAGACTCTAGAGATGCGCGTTGAGCGAATGAACTCCAATGCTCAAGCAATTGCCGAATTTCTTGAATCTCGAAAAGAGATTAAGAGTGTTCGATATCCAGGCCTTGCTTCACACCCTGATGCTGCTGTCATCAAGAAGCAGATGCGTGGTGGCGGAACCACAATCGGCATTGAATTTAATGGCTCTCAGAAAGATGCCTTTAAATTTATGGATAATCTCAGAATTATTGATATCTCCAATAATCTAGGTGATAGCAAATCACTCATCACCCATCCAGCATCCACAACGCATCGACGCCTTTCACCTGAAGTTCAGCGTGAAATGGGCATCACGCCTTCAGTATTGCGACTTTCTGTTGGACTTGAGCATGTTGATGATCTGCTCAAAGATATAGGTCAAGCGCTTACAAGCTGAGCTACAACAAGCAAGATTGAAAGCAAGGTCAGATAAGTAATTGACCAGTGAAATATAGAACCTGCAACTTTGTTGTAGTTATCGGAGTTCTCTTTTAGTGCAAAGAGCTGGAAAGTAAAGACTGCGCCGAGTCCCACAGTCACAATTAGCGACCAGACTGGAAGCTGCGCCAATTGGATCAATGCGGTTGAAGAAAGCACCATCGCGATTGTGTGAAACCACATTTGGCCAATGACACTTGCGCGAGTGGCAACTGATGGCAGCATAGGAATTCCAGCTGCTGCGTAGTCATCCTTATATTTAATTGCTAAAGCCCAGAAGTGTGGTGGAGTCCAGAAGAAAATCACCATAAAGAATGCAAGTGGAACTAATGTGAGGGAGTTAGTCACAGCTGCCCAACCAATTAACACTGGGAAACAACCTGCCGCGCCTCCCCAAACTATGTTCTGAGAAGTATTTGGCTTGAGTGCAATCGTGTAAACAACAACATAGTAGGCAATCGCTGCTGCAGTCAGAAGCGTTGCAAGTGGAGTAGTGAATTGATAGAAAATTAGAAGGGAGAGCAGCCCAACGGCAGCAGCGAAGATAGTTGCAGCTCTGCGTGAGATTGCTCCAGTGACGATTGGACGCTTAGCTGTTCGCTTCATCAACTTGTCAGTCTCAGATTCGATCACCATGTTAAATGCATTGGCAGAACCAGCTGCCAATGTGCCGCCAATGAGAGTCCACGCCAAAATAGAGGGAGAAGGTGCTCCACCTTCAGCCAGAACCACCGCAGGAACGGTGGTGATGACCAATAGCTCCACCACGCGGAGCTTCATGAGGTCGATATAGGCGCGGAGCGTGGTCACAGTCGTAGCCTAATGGTCATTAGCAGGTAACTTCACGCCAGTTCCCAGCCCTTTCACAGGTTCAACCCTTACTTTTAACTCAACGAAAGGGGTTCCACATGACGCAGAACACAAATCCAGAGAAGCCAGAATGGTTTGAATTGGTAGATGGCGATGCGCCTTCTGCTCAAGTCGCCAAGGTCAACAAGAAGTTGCCTGCAATTGCAGTCCTCGTCACAGGAGCCCTCATCGCAACTGGCGCATTCTTTGCTAGCGCATCAGAAAATCATCACGATGATGATCAAGTAGCAAGCGTTGACTTCAATTCAGGAGCTCAAGGCACTGTCACAAATGAAGAAACCTCTGATGAAGTTTTCACAACACCACCTAAGGGACCAGAAGCTCCAGGTGTTGCACCAATCAAACCACCAAGTGGCCAACGCGAAGGTGGCGACCATGATGAGTTCGATGAAGATGGTGAACACGAAGAACGAGAGCGTCATGAAGGCCGAGAGCGCCATGAGCGTGGAGAACGCGGTGGAAGCGCACCACAGATTCCCGCACCATCTACTTCAACAGCTGCGCAGGGCGCTTAAATTTAATTTGTAACAGTTGCAGTTTCGCTTGAGGGAGCAACTGCGACGAGTTCGGGCAACAGTGGTGTTGCGATCTTTCCTAAGATTCTATCCACTGTTGCTCTTACTTTTTTTGTCACGGTGTAACTCTTGCTATGTCGATCGGCAATAATGACAAAGACATATTCGTTTTCACCTGATTCGACATAGCCAGCAAGGTTTGTTGTTCCATTGAGAGTTCCTGTTTTTGCTCTCACAAGACCCACGGCATTAGGTGCTGTTTCTATAAATCGATTTTGTAAAGTTCCAGAAATTCCCCCGACGGGCAGTCCTGTCACAAGAGGCGCAAACTTAGGATCTTTTCTAATGACAACCAAGAGCTTTGCAATCTGAACAGCAGTTACTCGATTCTGCTTGGAAAGTCCACTTGCATCCTTAATCACAAGGTTCTTCGTGTCGATATCAAGGGAAGTCAGAAGGGTTCTAAAAGTTCTATCCACCCCAGCGGTATCGAGAGTATTTCCCGCACCGACTGAAGCTAATCTGGCGATGCGTTCTGAAAGGAGGTTATCACTCCAAGTCAGAGCCCAATCCACCATCTTTGCCATCGTCGGAGAGGTAGAAGAGATCAACTGGATCGATGACTTCTCTATTGCTTGAGTTGAAGTGACCCTTTTGAGAGAAGTCGAGATTCGACGGTCCTTTAGAAACTTCGCTAAATGGCTGACCTCTTGTGAATATAGATTGCTGTAATAAATCGTTGTGTTCTTTGTTGAGCCGCCGTTAAGTTCTTTCAGATTTGATAACGCGTTATATTCGATTCGCTCCATTGAAGTGCGACCCATCTTGACTGCAACTTTATTATCAAAACTAGTCCATGGATCAAGGGAACCCTGAATAACAACGGAGTGGCTATCTATTCCCGTCCACAGCGATGTGGTGTAACTATCGCTTGGACTGAGATAGGTATATGCAGCTGTTGCTGAAAGTAATTTGATGACCGATGCTGGCTTGCGAGCAGAGGTGGCGTTGCTTTGATAAGCAACCTCAC
The DNA here is from genome assembly GCA_937927965.1 of uncultured Candidatus Planktophila sp. Taxonomy (GTDB): domain Bacteria; phylum Actinomycetota; class Actinomycetes; order Nanopelagicales; family Nanopelagicaceae; genus Planktophila. The sequence continues at coordinate 13,170 of CALEZA010000116.1, read as the reverse complement.
CAGTCTTCTCATTGACGACGATAATCGAAGGGTTAGCAAGAGCTGTGATGCTAGAAAGTTGTGAGAAAGCACCTGTGACGGCAGAGGCATCCGCTGCGCTTGCATGTGAGATAGGAAGAAAGGTCGCAGCCAAAAAAAGGCATAGCGATGTTGCGACCTTGCTCTTCATCAACGACTACCAGCCGATTGCGATCAAAATATTTAAAGAGGTGAGGGCAAGCATTGAGCCCCATACAAATGTGCTCACGCTCTCCTTCTTCACATTGCGATATCCAAGAGTGAGGATTACTGCAACGACAAGGCCCTTCACGCCAAGTTTTGTGTGGTTCACAATCTTGTCTGGATCAACGCTGGAATAGAGTCCAGTCATCACGATGCCAGCTACTAGGGCTGTCAGGCTTGCATGAATTACCCCAGGATTGAGTTTGCGTGGGCTCTTATGCACTTGAGAGAGAAGCAGTCCAAGAATTCCAAGGATGCTCACAATGTGAATGCCGAGGGCGATATTAAATACAAGCTTCATAAGGCTAGTTTAGAGTGCTGCCATGGAAATCAAAACGCCTGCAGAGATAGGTCCTGGTGAATTCTTCCCAGTCGTAGGCGTAGGACCACATCCAGAGCCGTGGCCAACAGGAGACCAATACGATCCTGAGCTCCTAGCAAATGGTGATCGCCGAAATGTACTTGATCACTATCGATATTGGAGTGTTGCTGCCATCGTTGCCGACCTCAACACAAAGCGCCACAAACTTCACATTGCAATTGAAAATTGGCAACATGACCTCAACATTGGCTCTGTGGTGAGAACAGCGAATGCATTTAATGTGAGCGCCGTCCACATCATCGGTAAGAGAGATTGGAATAAGAGGGGTGCGATGGTGACAGATCGCTATCTCACAGTCATCCACCATCCAACCGTTGCCGACTTTGGACAGTGGTGTAAAGAAAATAATCTTCCCATTATCGGAATAGATAATGTTCCAACTTCTAAAAACCTCGAAGGTTCAGATGTTCCTGAGAGTTGCGTCCTTCTCTTTGGCCAAGAAGGTGCGGGAATGTCTGATGAAGCGATTGAAATCTGTGAAGTTTTATATGCAATCGAACAATACGGATCTACTCGATCAATGAATGCTTCAGCTGCAGCAGCAATTGCAATGTATCACTGGGCCTTGCAGCACTTGCCTCGAAAATCATGAAGAGGAGAAAATGGCTGAGCAGGAATTTGCTCATCCTCACTTTAGTTTCACTTGCACAAGATGCTGCAAGTGAACTTCTCTATCCCCTTCTTCCCTATATTGTCACCGCTGGACTAATCGGCGCAGCACCTATAGCACTTGGGCTTATTGAAGGATGTGCCGAAGCTGCTGCTGGTTTTTCAAAGCTATATGCAGGCAATAAAAGTGATTACATCGGGCGAAAGCCTTTTGTTGTTGCAGGTTACTCAATTGCGGGTTTTGGCAAAGCGCTTGTTGTCTTTGGCTCAACATGGTCACAAGTTCTCTTAGGGCGTATCACTGATCGAATTGGAAAAGGCCTCAGAAGTGCCCCTCGTGATGCCCTGATTCACGATTCTGTCTCTTCTGAAGATCTCGGTAAGGCATTCGGTTTTCACCGAACAGGTGACAATATTGGTGCAGTCATTGGACCTTTATTTGCTTTGGCAGCTCTTGCTCTACTTAATGATGATGTGAGAGCAGTTGCTCAGTGGGCTCTCATTCCAGCGGCGCTATCGGCTTTGCTTACACTCTTTATTCGAGATGTGAGTGTGCGCCGAGAGCGAAAGACTGAGGTAAAAGAAAAGATTGCCCTACCGAAGGCGCTCAAGAAATCCATCTCTATCCTTGTTCTGATTCAACTCACCAACATTCCCGATGCTCTGTTATTACTTAGGCTCTACGATCTTGATTTCACAGTAAATCAAGTTGTTCTTGCTTATGCTCTCTATAGCTTGGTAACAGTCATATTTGCATTTCCTGGAGGATATTTAGCAGACCGCTTCTCCCCACAAATTGTCTACGCATTTGGGCTCTTTGCCTTTGCAATCGCTTATGCAACTCTCGGAATCACCGCGAATAAATCCATTGCTCTCATTGCGCTCTTGCTTTATGGGATTTTCCCAGCTCTCACAGATGGTGTGGGAAAGGCATGGATTGCACAACTCAGTAGTGAAAATCATCGTGGTCGTGCACAAGGGGTTTATCAGGCATCTATGAATTTTGCAGTCTTAGGCGCAGGTATTTGGGGAGGAGCATTTTGGTCCAGTGGACAGACCCAACCCGTGTTAGTTGTGGCAGCAGGTGGAGCTTTTCTCGGAGCTCTCTACTTTTTACTGCGGACTCTATTCAAGAATTTCTCGAACAACCTCTAAACGACGCTCAACTTCATCTGCCTCATCCATGCGACCTAATTGACGCATCACAGCAGCCATCCTTGTTTCGATATCAAGGATAAATTCAAAGTCTTTGTAGTCCTCATCAGCAGTGATTTGAAGGACTGTGTCGAGTGTGGAGAGCCCATCCTCTAGCTTTCCAAGGAGTACCTCTGCTTTACCATATTCAAAGAGAGCAAACGTTTCACGCCGATGATCGTGGGCTGTGTCGAAGACATCAATAGCTTTGCGTGCAGCCTCTAGCGCAAGCTCGCCTTCACCCAGTTCGTTATAGCAGGATGCAATCTTTTGATCGCATCGAGCAACATGGAGAACTTCCTTTTCGGATTTGAATGATGCTCTCGCTTCTTGGAAGCAGATAATGGCCTCTGAATAATTCTTTAACTCTCTCTGAGCACATCCAATCAGGTGCATATCATTAGCTGCACCGATAGTGTTGCCATCTACAAGATGTTCTTGTGCACACTCATACATAGTCTCAATTACTTTTTCGTAATTCTTTGATGAATACCACCACTCACCTAGCGTGCAAGCAAGTTCAAGTGCCACTGGTGATTTGTTCTCACGCAAAATCTCGACAGCTTTCTCCATGGCGCTTGCCGCTTCATCAACGCGCTTCAGTTGATTGAGGTTATAACCAATAGCTGAGTAAGCCTGTGCCAAACCTTCGCTGGCGACTGCAGCTCCTAATTCAGAGTAGATATCTCGAGCTGTCTCTGCAAGAGCGAGAGCTTCATCGTATTGACCGCGTGCAAAGATGCGAGCGCTGAGTTCGTAGTAAGTGTCAGCACGCTCTTCACCTGTGACCTCAGGAATGCGATCCCAGAGCATCTCTTCAGTAAGGATCTCGTCGTGGCCTTCATTCTCATTACTCATAAGGCACCTCCTCTGAACTTTCACGCACTCTAGCCCCAACCCATGGGCAGGCGCTCTTATTTCCGTGTGGAAATCGGGCAATTCTCCCTGTACCCTTCTACATGCAAATGATTTGCATCTAGCGGCTGGAGCCTCGATGAGCCAGAAGACCTCCCTGAAGGAACACCTCAAATTTACCCGTGAGGAGTTACCTGCCCTCTTTGGCGTGCTTGGAACAGTTCTCTTCCTCCACATCCTGGGGTGGGGACTATTTATCCACTACAACTCAGACCCTCGCTACCACTCCCTCGTCGATGGAAAGGGAGCGCTGGTCTATGCAGGTGCTGGAGCTCTCGCTTACTCATTTGGACTTCGACATGCTTTCGACGCAGATCACATCTCAGCAATCGATGACTCCACTCGAATTATGTTGGCTAAAGGAAAGAAGCCACTAGGCGTGGGGCTCTTCTTCTCACTGGGCCACTCCACAATTGTTCTCGCACTCTCCATCGCTATCGCCTTTGCAGCAAAGGCAGCAGTGAAGTTTCAAAAGGACTTTGCAGAAACTGGCGGCATTATCGGAGCATCGATCTCATCATTCTTTCTCTATCTCGTTGGAATTCTTAACCTTGTCATTTTGGTAGGCGTTCTGAAAGTCTGGAAGCAAGCAAAGAGCGGCAAGTTCTCCCACGAACACCTCAATGAACTTCTCAATGAGCGCGGAATCATGAAACGCATCTTCCGTGGTTTCTTTAAGAAGGGCTTTGATAACTCTTGGCAGCTCTATCCCGTGGGAGTTCTCTTCGGTCTCGGCTTTGATACTGCCACTGAAGTAGCACTTCTTGCTCTATCGGCAACAGCTGCTGTGGGAACAGTCGGCGGCACACTTCCACCACTAGCAATTATCGCCCTTCCAATTATCTTCGCAGCAGGTATGTCTTTGATGGATGCTCTCGATGGCATTTTTATGACAAAAGCTTATTCATGGGCTTTCACATCGCCGCTTCGTAAGATCTACTACAACATCACCACAACTGGTCTCTCAATTTTCGTCGCATTGGTAATTGGAACTATTCAATTTGTTGGAGTTCTTGCTGAGAAGACTGATATCGAAGCCAACCAACCTTTCACAGCTATTGCAGCTATTGATCTAGGGCAAATTGGCTATTGGATTGTTGCCTCATTTGTCGCTGCTTGGGTGGTATCTGTTCTCGTCTGGAAAACTGGAAAATATGAGCAGCGCTACTCATCGGGAATCGTTGAGACTGAGCACGCTCATAAAGAGCTTGCAGTCGAGTAGCTTTATCGCTTGAAAGCAATGCGCTCCTGAGCGATTGCAGCCCCTAGAAGAACAACAAGGGCGCCAACTGGCTCATTCCAAGTGATGCTCTCACCCAGAAAGATGATGCCCACAATTACTGCCACGACTGGGGTTAAGTAGGTGACGCTACTTGCAATAGCACTGCCCGCAATCTCCATCACTCTCAAGTTCCATAGGTAGGCAAATCCGCTTCCGAAGATGCCAAGTGCGATCATCGATAAGACTGGACCAACCTCATACTTATCTTGCGCTACTCCATCGATGAGATAGAGAGGCAAGAGAGTAAAACTGGCCAGAATAAGTTGTTGGGCAACAATGGCTTCAGTCTTTAGTCCAAGAGGTAACACGAATCGTCGGGTGTATGGAAAAGAGAATCCGTAACAGGTAACTGCCGCAAACAAAATGCCCACAGCCCAGACAGGATTATCCCCAAAACCTTGCCACGCTCCCAAAACAATGAGCACTCCAGCAAAACCGATAGCAAGTCCTGCAATCTGAGAGCTCTTTGGCTTCTCGCTGCGGTTGACCAACAAGATTGCAAGGAGTGTCATTAGAGGTGTTACTGCATTGATGATGCCAGCCAAAATTGAGGTGACTTCAGTTTCTGCAAGTGCAAAGAAAATTCCAGGAAAGACATTGAGCAGCAGGCTCACAACCCAGATGTGAAAAAGAGTTTTGCCTTCACGAGGTAAAGCGATCTTCTTAATCTTTGCAAAGATATAGAGAGTCAGCGCTCCCAATGCACACCTGACAAATGCCACACCAATTGGTGTGAGGAATTCCAGCCCACCTTTGATGAAGATAAATGAGCAGCCCCAAATAAATCCAACGACGAGATAGAGGGGTAACCACGATGAGCTCTTCTTCACCTAGTCATGGTACAGATAGATTAATCAATACCAGAAAAAACTTCGCAGCTTGCTTAAACCCTTCTTACGCCCGCGGCGATAAGAAATGGTGAAGGAGATCGCAAGAATTCCAGCGATTGCAACCAATGCTCTTGTTTCTTCCATTTTTTCTCCTATCTAAACTAACGCACAATAAGTTGATGGGACAGTCAAGAATCGAGCCACAATTGTTGCAGGTGAAGTAACCGGTAACCAAGCAAAGACAATTGAGGTCACTGAGACTGTTGTGCAAACCCACTTTGGAATAGTCGCCTGGGGAGTCGGGGGTGGGGTTGTATATGAAGGAGCCTCAACACAGTATGAGTAGAGCGAGAATGAGGTGCAGTATGGATCTGCTGTTGCTGCAGGCGCACTTGCGACGCCCCAAATTAAGAGTGAGGCAGTTATGAGAGGTAGAAAGATTTTCTTCATCCCTTCCTTTTCGAATGGCTGATTCGATTAGGAAAGTTATTACTGATAATTCACGCCCGCCTCATGAATATCTTCCTTACGATAAACGCAAATAATGATTACTTACAGTAGCGAAAGCGTCAATGCCTTCTTTGCAGCCTCTTTACGATCACTCACACTCAGCGCCTGATAAATTCGCATCGTCTCATGGCGAATAGTGCTCACGCTAAATCCAAGTTCTGTTGCAAGTTCATGATTGGTCTTGCCTTCAACCATGCCACTTAAAATGGAGAGTTGGCGAGCTGTAAGTTGACCACCACCTGTATCCCCATGAGCAAGATTGGCAGCAGATTTATTTCCACCATTGCTCAGAGACAGATAGAGGGAGATGGGAACTGCGTAATCAAGAACAATCTCTTCGACCATCTTCTTATCTGTCACGGAGTTGGTAAAGCGCACAACGAGATGGCCCTGCATGGCTCCTCGATGACGAAGTTGAAACATGAGTAATTTGTCATCTTGCGACCAGTGATCTGGATTTCGCCCCAATGCAATCTCAGCCTCATCGTGGCCCCAAGCTCGCCATTCAGAACTGCTAAAGGTCTTACCTCTTCGACCATCTTCAAACCCATACTCACCTAAAAATGTAAGGGAGTCATCTGAATTAAGAATGCCAATGCGAGAACAGCATGCACCGAGATGGGCAAGGTGATCGAGAACTAAGGTGCGGCTAATTTCATCAGCGCTTGGGTGATAGCTCAACCACTCGATAAAACTACGAATCTCACTCATGCTCAGTACCCTCTCAGATGGCTCTGACATGGTTACCGTAGGGATAGCCCGAATTTATGCGGCGAGATAGCCGCTTTTAACCAGTCAAGGCGCGACTGGTCCTATCAGGTGGTCAGAGAGAGGCCGCTAAGCCCTTGAGCTGCTCCGTATGGGCGGCCATATGGCTATCTGCCTTAGCCAGGAGATCTGCGAGGGTGTAGGAGACACCATCTTCAGTATGGGTGGTGCGAGAAAGGGCTGCCTCATCGATGGTGGAGAGAATCTCTTGAATCATCGAGCGGATTCCTGCAATTGATGCCAGTGATTTACTCAAGCTGCGCTTGTCGTAATGAAGAGCTTCTGGGTATCGATCTTCGTCAAAGTACACCATTGTTGGATTATCTGAACCCAAGATATTGAGATAGCGAGCCGCAAAGTGAAGTTCGGCATCTGCAGTGTGGTGGACAACAAAAGCTGCAGACCACTCTCCATCTGGAGCCTCAGTTCTTTTACGATCTGGAATCAGAGCAAGTGCATCGAGAAAATCTGCCGTGCGCTGTTGGAAGTTTTCAATATGTGCGCTCATCGTGTGATCACTCCACCACGGCGTCGAGCAAGAGCATCGATAGTTGCAGCAAGGAGAAGTACTCCACCTTGCACGAGATAGTTAATACCTGATGCCATCTGCAAAAGACCAAGACCGTTATCAATCATGGAAATTACAACAGCTCCGATTGCTGCGTGTGCTAATCGTCCTCGCCCACCGAAGAGGCTGACTCCACCCACAACTGCTGCAGCAACGCCTGAAAGAACAATCGTGCGACCTGCTGATCCATCAACGCTACCAATGCGACTAGCGTGGAAGACTCCAGAGATCACCGCGAAGAAAGCGCAGATAACGAACGCTGCGATTCTAATTTTCACTACATTGATTCCAGCACGACGAGCAGCTTCAGGATTGCCTCCCACTGCATACAGGTGGCGACCAAATCGTGTGCGATCGAGAACAAATGTTCCAATAAAGAGAATTGCAATAGTAATTGGAACAACGATTGGAACACCGAGGATAGGAATACTTCCCTGGCTTCTGTTTTGATTGAGGAAGTAGACAGAGATTGCACCAATAAGTCCGAGTCCAGCTAACTTCATATACACAATAGAGATTGGCTTATTCACCAAATCAAGTGCGGAGCGGCGACGGCGATCCCAGAGCGCAATTGCATAGGAGACTGCAAGGGAGATGGCGAGCATCGCCCAACCACCCCACTTCGGCAGATTCTGATTCATAATCGCCAGAACCTTTGTGTCTTCCACACGATAGACGCCACCTTCTCCAAGGAGCACCAACTGCATGCCCTGGAAGCCCAAGAAAAATGCCAGTGTTACGACAAAAGATGGAACACCGATCTTTGCCACCATAAAGCCGATGATGAACCCGATTACTAAGCCCACTGCAAATGCAGCGACCATGGCAGGGATGAGTCCCCATCCTTGCACCTTCACAAGTTGGATATAGACAGCCATCGCAACGCCAGCTGTCACGCCTGCAGCCAAATCAATTTCAGCTAGGAGGATGACGAAAACAAGTGCTGCTGCAAGCATCGTCAGCTCAGCAGATTGAACGAAGAGGTTTGCAAAGTTCAACTTAGTAATGAAGAAGGGGCTTGCTAACTGGAACATTACGGTGAGAACAAGGATTGCAAATATGGCTGGGACAGAGCCCATCTCTCCGCCCTTGAGGCGGCGAAGGTAGGAACGGAATTGATCTTTAACTGTGCCTTCGTGGCCACTGGCAAGTGAGTCAACTAGTTGAGACATTAGTTCGCACCTTCCTGAGTCTTTGCACCAGTGATATAGGCAACGACCTCGTCGTAGTTAGTCTCTTTTGCATTGAGATTGGCGACCATTTTGCCAAGGTAGAGAACGGAAATCTGATGAGCAATTTTAAAAACATCACCTAAGTTGTGGCTGATGATAATGACTGCAACACCTTGCTCTGCAAGGCGCTTGACGAGATTGAGAACCTGTTCAGTTTGCGCCACACCGAGAGCCGCTGTTGGTTCATCGAGAATTACTAACTTTGCCTCACGCAATACTGATCGAGCGATGGCAACAGTTTGACGCTGTCCGCCTGATAGCGATGAAACCTTTTGGCGCACTGACTTCACGGTTTTCACAGAAAGACTTTGAAGTGCTTTGGTGGCGCGAAGCTCCATCTCTGGCTCATTGAGCGTGCCAGTCTTAATATCTTCCTTGCCAAGGAACATATTCTGAACAATGTCGAGATTTTCACAGAGTGCTAGATCTTGATACACGACTTCAATTCCAAGATTGCCTGCCTCAGTTGGTGAGTTAATCTCCACAGGAGATCCCGCGAAACGAACATAGCCTTCATCAAAAGGCTGAACACCTGAGAGGCCTTTAATGAGGGTGGATTTTCCAGCACCGTTATCTCCCACAAGGGCAGTTACCTGCCCTGCATAGACAGAGAAGTCAATGCCTTTGAGAACATCAACTGGACCAAAACTTTTACGAACTCCCGTGAGCTCAATTACTGGAACGGATGCAGTCACCACGCTACTCATTTCTATTGTTATAACCGATGAAACCAGAGAGGAACCTAGCACTAGGTAGCGCTAGGTTCCTCTCCTCGAGTTTCCTATAGATTGATTAGATCAATCTTGAGGGATTACTTGACGCCGTACTTTGCACAAGCTGCCTTAACAGCTGCTGTACAAATGTCTGATGCCTTTGCATCTCCAGCCTTAACAACATCCTTGACATTAGCCTGCTTGATCAAGATTGGTGTTGATGCGAAGAATGGTGTTCCGTCAGCAAGCTTCTTAGGAGCTGTTGGCTTCTCACCCTTGAGCAACTTCACAGCGAGATCTGCTGCAACCTTTGCCTCAACCTTGAATGGCTTGTAGACAGTAGCTGTCTGGTATCCAAGGAGAACATTCTGAAGACCTGCTACAGATGCGTCCTGACCTGAGATAACTGCCTTCTGGTTGTTCTTGTTAAGGATTGTGATGATTGATGCTGCGTTGTTGTCGTTTGGTGCGAGAACTGCATCGACCTTGCCCTTAACTGCTGTGTATGCCTGCTCAAAGTATGTACCAGCTGTTGGTCCATCCCATGTGCCCTTCATTGTGAAAGCAGCCTTTGCGCCAGCCTTCTTAAGAACTGCAAGTGCTCCATCAAGGAACATCTTTGCGTTTCCGTCAGCAGGATCTCCTGATGAGTAAATGATGCTTGCCTTCTTGATGTCCTTACCAGCTGCCTTCAAACCATCAACGATTGTCTGGCCCTGGAATGCACCAACTGTTGTGTTGTCGAATGAGACATAGTATGAAGCACCAGCGATTGGGCGGTCGTAAGCAATAACAGGAATACCCTGCTTCTTTGCCTTAGCTGCAACTGCAGCACCAGCACCCTGGTAGTCAACAAGAATCATCACGCCGCAACCCTTAGCGAGCTGCTGATCTGCGATTGTTGCAAACTTTGCTGTGTCCTTCTGTGCATTCTGAATATCTGTTTCGAATCCAGCCTTCTTCAAGATTGCCTCAAGAGCTGGGCGATCGCCTGGCTCCCAACGAGTTCCTGAATCTGAGTCTGGAAGGATTACGCAAGCACGCTTGCTTGCAGCATGTGAAGCTGTTACTCCTGAGATTGCAACTGCTGTTGAAGCAATTGCAACGAGAGCAACCTTGAGAGACTTCTTCATCTATGAATTACCTTTCATAAAGTCTCAAGGCAGCAGAGACCTGCTGTCATGAGAGCTGATTTGAGGCGAATCTAATGGGCTATGAGGCCATGCGGAAGGGATAGCAAGATAACGGTTCTATAACGCTCTACGCCTTGGCTATATCCAAGCGGGCAATGTGAGCGGGCACTTTATGCATCGCACCCCCATAGAACTCCATTGTGGATGTGGGCAGGATTGACCACCCATGGTCTAGGGCAAGGAGAGCCTTAAGGAAGACCTTGGCCTCAATCTCAGCAACATGATTGCCGATACATGTATGAGGCCCGAAGCCAAAACTCAGATGAGGATTGCGTGCTCTCTCCAGATTGATCTCATAGGGATTCTCAAAAACACTCTCGTCAAAGTTGCCTGAAAGAAAACTCACCTCAACATAGCGATCCAGCGGTAGTTCTCCAGGTGTGCTCTCAGGGGTTGTGGTGCGAGCCATTGCAGGAAGTGGTGTGAGAAAGCGTAGAAATTCACTCACTGCTCCATCAATAAGTTCTGGATGTGAACGCAACTTATTCAGCTCTTCAGGATTTTCTCCTAAGTACCAGACCATACCTGTCATCAACTTAATGATTGTGTCACGACCGCCTGCTAGAAGAACTCCTGCAATTCCTTTGAACTCGATTTCAGAAATTACCTCACCATTAATTTCCAAACGAGCGATCTGACTCCATATGTCACCTGAATCATCTGCGAGAGCTTCTGTATAAATTTCTTTGAGATAGGAATGGAGAACATCGCCACTTCGTGTTGGCCCAGCAGCTGTCCACACATCTGGACCCCATGAGACCCACTCAGCAACATCTTGTGGACGGCTATAGAGAACCCCGAGGTTTTCCATGACAAGCGGAAGGGCGAGCTCACTCACGACATCGCCAGATCCCTTGGCAAAGAAAGATGAAAGTTGGCTTTGAGTCTTTTCTTCAATCTCAGGTATGTGCTTTTCGATTGTGGGCCGAACGAAAAACGGCGTAAGTGCTGCTCTATAGAGATGATGGCGGGGAGGATCAACTTCTAGCGGAATCTGCCTGTAATCGCGCACATCAGCATCACCTTGCAGATCTGACGAGTAGGTCTCTGTATTGCGTAGAGCATCTCGAACCGCTTTGTGGCCACTGATCTTGTGGGTGATAGGGACTTTCACAACGGCCATGGATGGAGGGTATGGAGGCTCAAGAAGCGAGTCAAGAGCGTGGACTATAGAGCAGAGAGTTTTTGTGCAATCTCAAAATACAAAGGGATGCCGAGAAATAGATTGAAGGGGAATGTCACTCCAATACTAGACATCAAGGCAAGTGGGGCATTTGCCTCAGGCAATCCCACTGAAACAGCTGCTGGGGCTGCAATATAGGAAGCGCTAGCAGTGAGCACACCAAGAATTGTTGCACCGCCAATTGAGAGTCCTACTAAATTTCCCACCACGACACCTAAGGTGCCAGAGAAAATAGGGAAGATGATTCCAAAAGCTCCAATCACTGCACCAACTTTTCGAATCTCTCCCCAGTTAGTTCCTGCTGTGTAGCCCAAGTGGAGAAGGAAGAGCGCTAGAAATCCAGATTGAAGATCAATAAAGAAAGGTGCGACTTTCATATATCCAACATGACTAGTCGCAGCACCAATTACTAACCCTCCAACCAAGAGGAGGATGGTGCTTCCCGTTACTACTTCGTGAATTGTCTTTCCCCACGGAACGCTCTTATCGTTCTTACGGGATCCAAGATAAATACCCATCACTATTCCAGGAATTTCCATGATAGTTAAGAGCGCTGTTGCAAATCCTTCAACCTCAATCGCGCTATTTTCTAGAAATAGAAGAGCGGCTGAGAAACTCACAAGCGATGTTGAACCATAGTGAGCAGCTATAGCTCCTCGATCCATATCCGAAATTCTCCGCACTAATTTGAGTGTAAGAAAAGCAAGGGATGGAGTTAATAGTCCTAAACCTAAAGTTGCCATTGCGGGGCCGATGAAGCTGGAGAGAGAAATCTCCTTTAAGGCATGGCCACCTTTGAGGCCAATTCCTAGAAGGAGGAAGATTGAAATCATCTGATAAATCTGAGCGGGGATGCGGAGATCGCTCTTAATACGAGCTCCGATAAATCCAAGGACAAATACCAATACAGGTACTGAAGTAATGCTCGTTATAGCAGCAGATGATGAATTCAAGGTGACCTCCAGTCGGGAGAAAATACCAGAAATATGATTCAGGTATCAAATTACTGGTATATTCCTCACATGTCGCCAGAATCCAGCCGAGAGTGGACCTTCCTCTCAAACCACGGCCATGTCTTAATCCATCTCAGCCGAAACCCAGACTCCCGAGTTCGAGATATTGCAGAATCGGTTGGGATTACTGAGCGAAGCACTCAGGCGATCTTGGGTGATTTAGAGAGAGATGGTTATGTAAGTATCACTCGAATAGGTCGAAGAAATAGTTACAAAGTGAATTCGGGACTCAAGTTCCGTCATCCTTCTGAAGCCAGTAAGCCGATTAGCTCCTTGCTCAAAATATTTTCGTAGCCGAGCAAATAGAGGGATTGATTCAATCAAACCGAACTAACTTTAATTCCTCATTGATATCACAGAACGAATCCCACAATATTCTGCCAGGATCATCTTCGTAGAGACCCTTTTTCCATAAACCAAGGCCCCAGTCAAGATCCAGACTTTCAATATACTCACTTTGAGTACGCATGAATTCCTCAAAGAAATCATCTAGAGTTCTAAGGACTTCACCACCATCCCAATCCAGTATCAAGTCTCGAATATAGTTGTAGTAATC
>CALEZA010000115.1 GCA_937927965.1 uncultured Candidatus Planktophila sp. | reverse complement strand
GTTCCGCGCTACCAGCTGCGCTACGTCCGCATATTGCGGGCGCAAATCTAGCGTAAGAGGAGCGCAAGTGCCAAAGCGTGCGTAGCCTTACCCCATGATCAGCCTCGGCAAGGGATACCAATTCTGGATGAAGGGTTTCCATGCGACCCGATTAGCCGAGGTAACTAATGACCCATCTCGCCTTAGTGACGGAAATTTCTGGGCGGTCCTTGCCACCTTTGAAGGCGAGTATCACTTTGCACGCTTTAAGAAAGTTGAGGAGGAAGCTTTTCCTTCAGAGAGTTGGATCCGCCTTGAGCGTCCCTGGAGGAGCAGTTCTGAGGAGATCGATTACATCTCTTACATCCATGCGATTAAGGAGTCGATAGCAACAGGTGAGGTGTATCAAGTCAATGCCTGCAGGGAGCTCTCACATTTCATGGGGGATAAACCTGCTCCACTGACAGGACTCTTCTCTGAGATTCTGAAGGCAAATCCTGCTCCCTATGCAAGCTATCTCAAGATTCCAGACTTTGAAGTTGCATCAGCCTCTCCAGAGAGATTCTTAACTCGAAATGGCAGACGGATTCTGACATCTCCCATCAAGGGAACGATTCGATGGAATCAAAGTGAGTTTGGCGAGAAAGATCAATCAGAAAATCTCATGATTGTTGATCTGATGAGAAATGACATTTCCCAAATCTGCGAACCAGGAAGTGTTGAGGTAAGTGCTCTCTTTAGAAGTGAGAAGCATCCTGGGCTGACGCATCTGGTTTCAGATATTGAGGGAACTTTAAGTTCTGAAATCAGTTGGGGTGAAATATTTAAGGCTCTGATGCCACCAGGATCTGTATCTGGTGCTCCTAAATCATCTGCACTCTCCATCATCGAGCGAAATGAGACCAAGCCCCGCGGTCCTTATTGTGGAGCGTTGGGTTATATATATGGTGATAAAGCAGAGCTAGCAGTGGCAATCCGCACTTTCTGGACTACGGGGGATAAGTACCTTCGTTATGGCACAGGTGCTGGAATAACTTGGGGCAGTGACGCGCACAGTGAGTGGGAAGAGACGCAACTCAAAGCTCGTCATTTGATTTCCATTGCAGGCGGAGAGTTGTAGTGGCGCGTAGAGCTTTTCCAGCAGGTGAAGGAATCTTTGAAACTCTTCGCACGGAAAATGCGAAAGTTGCTGAACTTACCCGCCATATGAGAAGGGCTGTCAGGGCTGCAGCTCACCTCGAAATTCCCATGCCTTCAGAAGATGCCATTCGAAGTGAGATTAACCATCAACTTGAAATGAATCCCCATGATGTGGGGCGTCTTCGAATCTGCATCAATAAGGAAGGGTTCTCTGTAACACACGACCCTTACGAAGATTTTATAGATCCTGCTCGAATTACATTCTCATCTCACACTTCATTAGCCGATGGTGAGCAATTTAAGACCTACCCATATGAGAGCCACTACGAGATTCTCGATAACGCAGCACTGTATGGCTTCGATGATGCCATTATCTTTAATCGAGAAAATAATGTGACAGAGACCGCCATATCTAATATCGCCCTTCTAATCGATTCGAATTGGGTCACGCCTCCAATCGGAGCAGGAATCTTGCCTGGTGTGATGCGAGCTATAGCCATAGAGCGATGTGGGGTAGAGGTTCGAAACATCCACATTACGGAAATCCACATGTTCAATCAGCGATTCTTCTAAGTAGTCTAAAAATCGCTCAAGAGGTTAGCCATATTGGAGAACAGGAACTCATTACTGGGGCCAGGTCTCGAGTTCTAGCGCAAGAAATGCGCCAAAAGGTCGAGTTCTTTTCGGTAGGCTAGGCACATGTCCCAAATCGCAATCACTGTCGATGGCCAACCGCAGAGCGTTGCGGCAGACCAGAGACCTACCCATCTCTTTGCAGAAAATAAAGAAATTGTTGTCTGCAAGATCAATGGCGTCTTGCGCGATCTTTGGACTGACTTATCAGAAGGCGATGTCGTTGAATCAGTTTCTATCTCATCTCCTGAGGGACTTGCGGTTCTTCGACACTCAACTGCCCATGTGATGGCACAAGCCGTGCAGCAAGTCTTTGCTCAAACGCGCTTAGGTATTGGACCACCGATTACTGATGGTTTCTACTATGACTTTGATCCACAGGTTCCCTTCACTCCAGATGATTTGGAGAAAGTTGAATCTGCAATGCGAAAGATTGTTAAAGAGGGTCAGCGTTTTCGTCGTCGCGTCACTTCTGAAACTGAGGCGTTAGTTGAACTTGCGCATGAACCGTATAAGTGCGAGTTGATTGGACTCAAAGGTCCAGCAGGTGAAGAGGCAAGCGTTGAAGTAGGTGGATCCGAGCTCACTATTTATGACAACTTAGGACGAGATGGGCAACCTGTTTGGTCGGACCTGTGTCGTGGTCCTCATCTTCCTTCAACAAAGCACATTCCCGCATTTAAGTTGATGAGAACTGCAGGAGCATACTGGCGAGGCTCTGAGAAGAACCCAATGCTTCAGCGCATCTATGGAACAGCATGGCCATCACAAGATGAGCTCAATGCTTATCTAGAACTGTTAGCAGAAGCGGAAAAGCGTGATCACCGTCGATTAGGTCAAGAACTCGATCTCTTCTCATTTCCAGAGGAGATTGGTTCTGGATTGGCTGTCTTTCATCCTAAAGGCGGAATTATTCGTCGTGCGATGGAGGATTACTCACGCAAGCGCCATGAGGATGAAGGCTATGAGTTTGTTTACTCACCTCATTTAACAAAGGCTGCTCTCTTCCAGAAGTCCGGACACCTAGATTGGTATTCAGAGGGTATGTATCCGCCGATGATTATGGATGAAGAACTCCATGCAGATGGCACGATAAAGCGCCCTGGACAGCAGTACTACATGAAGCCGATGAACTGTCCATTCCACAACTTGATTTTCCAATCTCGCGGGCGTTCTTATCGTGAGCTCCCACTTCGTCTTTTTGAGTTCGGAACTGTGTATCGCTATGAGAAGTCAGGCGTTCTTCATGGAATCACTCGTGCTCGTGGCTTTACACAAGATGATGCACATATCTACTGCACCAAAGATCAAATGCCTGGAGAGCTCGACTCGCTTCTCACATTCGTTCTTAATCTTCTACGAGATTACGGTCTAGAAGATTTCTATCTAGAACTCTCTACTCGCAATCCCGAGAAGTCAGTCGGAGCAGATGAAGATTGGGAAGAGGCAACTGAGGCACTTCGCAAAGCAGCCCTTGCACAAAATCTTGAGCTCGTTCTCGATGAAGGCGGAGCTGCCTTCTATGGACCAAAGATTTCCGTTCAAGCAAAAGATGCAATCGGTCGCACCTGGCAGATGTCTACGATTCAAGTTGATTTCCAATTGCCACAGCGCTTTGAGCTTGAATACGCAGCCGCAGATGGATCTCGTCAGCGCCCTGTGATGATCCACCGCGCTCTCTTTGGTTCTATTGAGCGCTTCTTTGGAGTTCTCACAGAGCATTACTCAGGAGCTTTTCCTCCATGGCTTGCACCTGTTCAGGCTATTGCAATTCCTGTTGCCGATGTTTACACCGACTACCTCATTGATGTGGTTAAGCAACTTAAGGCAGCTGGAATCCGTGCAGATATTGATGCCTCTGATGATCGTATGCAGAAGAAGGTTCGTAACGCTCAGATGCAGAAGATTCCATTTATGCTCATAGCAGGCGAAGAAGATATGAAGGCAGGTGCTGTCTCATTCAGATATCGCAATGGTGATCAAAAGAATGGTGTTCCGATTAAGGATGCAATTGCAGAGATTTCTCAAGCAGTTTCTGATCGAGTCCAGGTATAGCAATGTCAGAGGTAATTGATGGTGGCGCAGGAATGCCTGATGGGTGGCAGCGTCTTTGGGCACCACATCGTTTAGATTATCTTCGCGGAGAAAATCGCCCACTGCAGGGCAATGATGTTGAGTGCCCTTTTTGCCGAATTCCACAGCTTTCCGATGAAGAAGGATTAGTTGTAGCAAGAGGTACGCATGCTTATGTGGTGATGAACCTCTATCCATATAATCCAGGCCATCTTTTGATCTGCGCCAATCGCCATGTTGCAGATCTGAATGAACTATCCATTGAAGAGCGTCATGAGATCACAGATTTAGCAGCGCATGCGATGACAACGATTCGCAAAGTTTCCAATGCCGAAGGTTTCAATCTAGGTATGAACCAGGGAGCTATCTCAGGTGCGGGAGTTGCAGCACATATTCATCAGCATGTTGTTCCTCGTTGGTCAGGAGATGCCAACTTTATGCCGATTATCGGCAAGACAAAGGTGCTACCTCAACTTCTGACTCTCACGCGAGATGAGCTAGCCGCGGCTTGGTAGCGCAGATAAATATCTATTCACAATATCTATTCCCAGACCGTTACTTGGGTTGATTGGAATAGCAGGAAAGAGAATGCCTGCAGAAAACGCATCATCATCCATCTCCATCATTGAATTCTGAAATTCCTCTTGAAACTCCTTCACCATCTCTGCAAGCTCTTCATCTGCATGCGAGAGAGTTGGCGGGGTGGTGCTGTAATCGGTTGTTGTTAGATCTGAAAGAGAGATTGTTCCTATTGGAGTGCCACTTTCTCCATGGAGGACTAAATATGGTGTTACGAGTGGATCAAAGACCCGATTAGCAACCAGTACTGCGTCATCGAAATCCATCTCCATGCCTTCTAGAACCGTGACTATTACGATGCGAGGAATTTGAAGATCATCGCATTCTCGCCAGGCATCAATAGTGGGTTGATCTATACCTGCACTAGGGTTGATAGCAAAGATGGCAACATCGATATCTTCCGATGGGGCTTTTGAGACGCTTGCATTGAAGATTGTGGCAAATAGCTCAGGAGTGGCGCTTACATGACCGATGATTGCTCTCGATTTTTTCGCGTCCTCGTCTACTGAAGTCATGGAGATAAGCCTACGATGTGCTCATGGTAAGTACCGCCTTTAAGCCTGCTGTGTCACGAGTGATACGCCCGATAGCTGTTGCGGCTCACCGACTAGGTGTTACTCCAGATATGGTCACAATTTTCGGAGCACTCGGTGGAACAGTTTCGTCTCTCTACTTCTTCTCTCAAGGCGATTTCTTCCTCGGAACTATCTTCGTTTCACTCTTTGCTCTCAGCGATCTCTTTGACGGCGCTATAGCTCGAGTATCTGAGCAAGGCCCAAGCAAATGGGGAGGGTTTCTCGATTCGACTTGTGATCGCATCACGGATTCATCAATGTTGGTTGGAGTCTCCATATATCTCACAAGCCAAGGCGATCTTCTTACACCAGTAGTGCTCGCAAGTTTGGCCATGGGATCTCTGGTTCCCTATATTCGAGCTAAAGCCGAAGCTTTGAAGATTGAGTGTGCTGTTGGATTGGCTGAGAGAACTGAACGCATCATTATCACCTTGACCGCTATTGGACTTGATGGCCTTGGCGTGCCTTATGCGCTTGCAATCGGCTTTTGGATTCTCTTCGTTGCATCAACCGTAACGGTGATTCAGAGAATTCTCGTAGTTCGCAAGGGGTTGCGTGCAGATGTTTGAGAAGATTTCCTACTTTGCCTATCTGGTGGGGTGGAAGTTCGTTGGAGCCCTACCTGAGAAACTGGCATACGGACTCTTCGGATTTCTTGGAAGATATTTCTATTCGAAGAATGGAAAGAGTGTTCGGCGACTTCGAAGAAATCTCTCTATTGTTTCCCCTCATCTGAATGATGAAGAGTTGGAGTCACTTACATCAGATGCTTTTGCCAGCTATATGAGATATTGGTGTGACACATTCAGAATCCATAAGTGGAGTCATGAGCGTATTGAAAGAACTGTTACAACAAGGAATGACCACCTCTTAAGAGATCCCATGAAAGAGGGTAGGGGAGTTGTGATTGCACTTCCTCACTCTGGTAATTGGGATCATGCTGGTGCTTATTTCTGCCAGCAGGGAATCAATTTAGTAACAGTCGCCGAAGTGCTAAAGCCCGAAGCTCTCTTTAAGAAGTTCTTGGATTACAGAGTGAAAATGGGGTTTGAAGTTTTGCCTCTAGATTCACGAGCGTTTGTCACTCTTATCAAAAGAGCTCGAGAGAAGAGACTTATCGCCCTTGTTGCAGATAGAGATCTTTCATCCTCTGGCATTGAGGTGGACTTCTTTGGGCACAAGGCGAAGATGCCTGGAGGGCCAGCACTTCTTGCTCTGAGAGAAGGACTTCCGCTGGTTGTGGCACATGTGAGTTATACCGAAATTGGCATTCACATCGATTTTCAAGAGATTGAGCTATCGAATGCACATTCCGATGAGATTCGCCTGCAGGAAACTGTGCAGAAAATGGCAACTGCCTTTGAGGTTGGAATTAGAACTCATCTGGTTGACTGGCATATGCTCCAGCGCATCTGGATTGAAGAGGGTATTTACTCATGACATTTGAGCGAAAGCGTATTGGCATTGTGTGTCCATACGGGTGGGATACACCCGGTGGCGTTCAGGCCCATGTTGCAGACCTAGCTGAATATCTAATTTCACAAGGTCATCATGTTTCGGTATTGGCTCCTTCCTTGAGTGATGACAATCTTCCTGCTTATATAGTCAGTGCAGGTAAACCGATCGCAATTCCATATAACGGAGCTGTTGCACGCATTCTTTTTGGTCCTATTGCCTTTGCTCGAGTGAGATCATGGATTGCAGAAGGAGAGTTTGATCTCCTTCATCTTCATGAACCTGCAATTCCGTCCATTTCACTTCTTGCTTGTTTTGCAGCGGAGGGTGCAATGGTTGGAACCTTTCACGCTTCAGCAAAACGCCAAAAGGCGATCTTTGCAATCGGTCCGATACTTGAACCTATCATTGAAAAACTCACAGCAAGAATTGCAGTCAGTGAGGCAGCCCGCTCAACTCTCACTGAGCATCTAGAGACAGATGCTGTTGTTGTTCCGAATGGAATCTATGCAAAGCGACTTGGAGGAGGAAAACTCCGTCAAGAATGGAGCTCCAACACCATCGGATTTATTGGAAGATTTGAAGAGCCACGCAAAGGCATGGCCATTTTGGTTGACGCTCTTTCTTCGATCATTGAAACTATTCCAGATATTCGGATTTTAGTTGCTGGCCCTGGCAACTCAGATGCATTCTTGGAAAGCATTCCCGAGATGCATAGAAGCCGATTCACATTCTTAGGAAGAATTAGTGAGGAAGAAAAGGCTGATTTCCTTCATTCTGTCTCTCTCTATGTGGCGCCAAATACAGGAGGAGAATCCTTCGGCATCATTCTTGCTGAAGCACTTGCGGGAGGAGCAGCTGTAGTTGCAAGTGATATTCCTGCCTTTGATGCATTACTCGGCCACGGTAAATATGGAACTCTCTTTGAATCTGAAAGCTCACATGCTCTGGCTCAAGCGATTGTGTCACTCCTGCAGGATGACGCTCGTCGCGATCAGATCAGACGAGATGGGAAGGCTTATGCACAAGATTTTGATTGGGAAGTTGTTGCAGAACGCATCTACGATGTCTATGAAATGGCGATGGTAGGTCTTGGTAAGGTTGTTCTCTCGTCAGACACTCGTGGCTGGAGTAAGTTCTTAGGACGCTGATATGACTACAACAACGATTCTGATTCTCCTCTTCGTAGTAGCAATCTTTGCTTGGTATCTCTCATTTCTGGCTACTCGACTAGATCGCCTCCATCATCGAGTTGAGACAAGTTGGGCCAATCTCGACAGTCTGCTTCAACGACGAGCTGCGATAGCAATCGAGATTGCTCGATCAGATATTGCAGATCCAGCTTCATCTCTCTTGCTCACATTTGCAGCACACCAAGCGCGGGAAGCAAGTGTGAAAGATCGCTCTCAAGCAGAAACTGGTCTATCGGGAGCCCTTGGGATACTTCTAGAGACCAGCACCCATATTCAGAGCGCTATAGAGCAAGATCTTCTCCGTGAGCTTGCTGATATTACAGAAAAGATTCGAGTCGCTGTCAGTCTTCATGTTGAGTCAGTCAATCGCACGCAACTGATTCGTTCTCGATGGATTATTCGCTTCTTCCGCCTGGCAGGAAGAGCTCCACTTCCAGTGACCTATGAGTTTGAGTCCGATGTTCTTTAAGACAATCTTTAAGTCGCTTCTTGCGTTGGCTTCCATCGCAATTGTTGCTCTCGCTCTCCTTAAGGTGGCGGGAGTAGATTCAATTCCTATTCCCTTCAAATCTAATGGCCCTGTTCATTCACTCACTGGACGCGATGGCACTGATTCACCCGTCTTGGTAGTTAAATACGACGACACTACTTATGCCCATCCGCAAGTGGGCCTCAAGGACGCCGATGTTGTTTATATAGAGCAAGTTGAAGGGGGACTTACTCGACTTGCTGCTGTTTTCTCTTCATCTATTCCCGATCTTGTCGGACCAGTGAGATCTGCTCGCATTTCAGATATTGAGCTGTTGGCGCAATACGGCCCAGTGGGATTTGCTTATAGCGGAGCACAGAGCAAGTTGCGTCCAGTTATCGCAGAAGCAAACTTGGTAGACATTGGAGCAAATAATTTCGGCCCTATGTATTACACAAATGATCTAGCCAGAGTTGCACCATATGCAATGATGCTTAAATCTTCCTTGCTTCTGGACAAGATTTCATCCGATGGAATCACTCTCGCAAAATCCAAGCCCATGGGATGGATATTTGGTGATACACCTGAAAATCTAAAAACTTTCAAATCAGTACACATCTCTTGGCCAGCAAGTAGTTATGACGCTACTTGGTCTGACGAAGAGAAGAGATGGTTGCTTACACACAACGGAAATCCAAATCTCGATACAAGTGGGTATCAGTTAGGACCTCAGACGATCGTCATTCAAATGGTCTCGATTACAGATTCCATTTATAGGGATAAAGTCGGAGGAGTCACTCCCTTCACGGCAACAGTGGGAGAGGGGCAGTGCTATCTCCTGCGCGATGGAGGTGTTGTTGACTGTCGATGGTCTCGCCCCAGCGCAGAGGATGGGACCACTTTCACCGACTTAGAGGGCAATGAGGTGAGCTTTGCCAGGGGGCAAGTGTGGTTTGCACTCACTTCCAAGGCCCCCGTCTTCACAGGCCTTGCGGCTGCACCAACTCCTTCTAGCAAGTAGACTCGCCTTCACTCTTTCAACAAGTTATTGGAGAAATCATGACTGAGGCAACTGGAACAGCTCGCGTTAAGCGCGGTATGGCTGAGATGCTCAAAGGCGGCGTCATTATGGATGTCGTAAATGTGGAGCAGGCCAAGATTGCCGAAGATGCTGGTGCCTGCGCCGTGATGGCGCTTGAGCGCGTCCCTGCAGATATTCGTGCCCAAGGCGGAGTAGCTCGTATGTCAGATCCTGACATGATTGAAAAAATCCAAGCAGCCGTATCAATCCCAGTGATGGCTAAAGTTCGCATTGGACACTTCGTTGAAGCCCAGATTCTTGAAAGCCTTGGCGTCGATTACATTGATGAATCAGAAGTTCTCACTCCAACAGATTATGAAAACCATATCGATAAGTGGAAATTTAAGGTTCCTTTTGTTTGTGGTGCGACAAATCTTGGTGAGGCACTCCGTCGCATCAATGAAGGTGCAGCGATGATTCGCTCTAAGGGCGAAGCGGGCACTGGAGATGTCTCCAACGCTATGACCCACATGAGAAAGATCGGCGGAGAGATTCGTCGTCTTACCTCAATGCGTGAAGACGAGCTCTATGTTGCGGCAAAGGAGATGCAAGCACCGTTTGCTCTCGTTCAAGAAGTGGCCGCTACAGGGAAGCTTCCTGTAGTTCTCTTTACTGCAGGTGGAATCGCAACTCCAGCAGACGCTGCTCTTATGATGCAAATGGGCGCAGATGGCGTCTTTATCGGTTCTGGAATTTTCAAATCTGGAGATCCAGCTCATCGTGCTGCAGCATGTGTGAAGGCAACAACATTCTTTGATGATGCGAAGGTTCTCGCTGATGTTTCACGCGGATTAGGTGATGCAATGGTAGGAATCAATGTTGCAGACATTCCTGTGCCACATCGCCTTGCAGAGCGTGGTTGGTAGAAGATTCTAGATGCGTGTTGGTGTTCTAGCCCTACAAGGTGATTTTCGAGAGCATCTCGTTGCATCTGAAAGATTGGGACACATTGGAATAGCTCTTCGCAGAATCGAAGAGCTTGAATCAATTGATGCTCTCATCCTTCCAGGTGGAGAATCGACCACAATGGCGTTACTTGCTCGCACCTATGGACTCCTAGACCCAATACGCAGGCGAGTGGCCGATGGGCTTCCTGTGTATGGCTCTTGCGCTGGAATGATTCTTCTCGCAGATCGCATTCTTGATGGGGCGCAAGGCCAAGAAACCATTGGTGGAATCAATATGACTGTCAGGCGCAATGCCTTTGGGCGCCAGGTTGATTCCTTTGAATCGGAGATTACATTCGCAGGCTCCACCCTTAATGCGGTCTTCATCAGAGCTCCATGGGTTGAGGAGATCGGTGAGGGCGTTGAGGTGCTGAGTACTGCAGCCAATCACCCTGTTGCGGTACGGCAGCGGTCCTTGCTTGCTACGAGCTTTCATCCAGAATTGACGAGCGATTTGGGCGTTCATCGGTACTTTTTTGAAGAGATATGTCGGTAACCGCTACTCTTACGCCAGAAACTTTTGTTACAACTGTTATATGAGGTGATCCATGTCAGGCCATTCCAAGTGGGCAACTACAAAGCATAAGAAGGCTGTTATTGATAGCCGTCGTGCAAAGAATTTTGCCAAGCTCATTAAGGCGATTGAAGTTGCAGCTCGCAACGGTGGTCCAGATGTTGATGGAAACCCAACCCTCTTTGATGCCATTGCAAAGGCGAAGAAGAACTCAATGCCTGCAGACAATATTGAAAGAGCAGTCAAGCGTGGCGCTGGTCTTGAATCAGGTGGAGCAGATTGGCAGACAATTATGTATGAGGGCTACGGTCCTAATGGAGTTGCCATCATGATCGAGTGTCTTTCGGATAACCGCAATCGCGCAGCATCTGAGGTGCGCGTAGCTGTCACCCGCAATGGTGGTTCGATGGCAGATCCTGGCTCTGTCTCCTACCTCTTTAATCGCAAAGGTGTGATCATTGTGAGCAAAGATAAGGGTGCAACCGAGGATTCAATTCTTGAGGCAGCTCTTGAAGCTGGCGTTGAAGAGGTCAATGATCTAGGCGAGTCTTTCGAGGTGGTCTGTGAAGCTGCTCAGTTGGTGGCGGTTCGCACAGCTCTTCAAAACGCATCAATTGATTACGACTCTGCAGATTCTTCATTCTTGCCATCTATGTCCATTCCTCTAGATGCCGAAGGTGCCACCAAGGTCTTTGAACTCATCGACGCAATTGAAGAGCTAGACGATGTTCAGAATGTCTACGCCAACTTTGATGTATCAGATGAGGTTATGGCGAGCCTGGCTTAAGGTTTATCAGTATCGCCCAATACTCTTGGGCAATGGCAACTCGAATATTGGGAATAGACCCTGGCCTCACTCGTTGCGGTGTCGGTGTTATCTCTGTTGCCTCATCTCGTGAAATCTCTCTGGTTGAAGTGGGCGTGATCCTTACCCCGACTGACGATGCTCTCGATCAAAGACTCCTCAAATTAGAAGCTGAGATTGAAACTTGGATACTTCGGCTTAAACCTGATGTTGTTGCCGTGGAAAGAGTCTTCGCTCAGCACAATGTGAGAACTGTGATGGGTACCGCGCAGGCAGCAGGTATTGCACTTCTTGTTGCCGCTCGACATTCCATTCCTGTCGTTATGCATACTCCTTCAGAGGTAAAAGCCGCAGTCACTGGTTCAGGACGAGCAGGAAAGACTCAAGTGGCTCAAATGGTGAAAAAGATTTTGAACTTAGAAGAGATTCCAAAGCCAGTGGATGCAACAGACTCTCTTGCTCTGGCTATTTGTCATGCGTGGCGCGGATCAGGTAATTCACGAATCGCCGAGGCGCTAGCAGCCGAAAAGCTTCGCCTTGCTAGACTTCGCAAATCATGATTTCACTTCTTACTGGAACTATTCGCTCCCTTCATGCCGACAAGGTTGTGCTTGAAGTTGGGGGAGTGGGATATCTGGTGAGCATCACTCAGCGAACTTCACTCTCTCTTACACAAGGCTCCTTGGTCTCCCTTCACACATCTCTTGTGGTTCGTGAAGATTCAATGACTCTCTTTGGTTTTCTAGATTCTCATGAACGAGATATTTATGAGGTACTTCAAACTGTCACTGGCATTGGACCTAAAGTTGCCCTGGCAATTACTGGCGCTTTGACACCAGACTCACTTGCCATGGCCATAGCACAGGAAGATATTGCAGCTATCGAGAAAGTTCCAGGTATTGGTCGCAAAGGGGCACAGCGATTAATTCTTGAGCTCAAAGGCAAACTTCTTACCGATGCCCCTGCGCAGTCATATAGCGCAACTCACTCCACAACTCGCGATCAACTTCTAGCCGCTCTCACAGGCCTGGGTTTCTCTTCTAAGGAATCCGATATCGCCATCAATGCAACTTTTTCTCACATCTCTGAAAATGGAGAAGACCCTTCCAGTCTTGAAATTTCAGAGCTTCTTCGACTTACTCTTCAAAGCGGTAAGCGATGAACGAGAGAATTGTTGATCCAACTCTCGCATCAGCGGGGGGAGAAGAAAGTGCAGCAGAGTTAGCCCTTCGCCCCAAATCACTCGATGAATTCGTTGGACAGCACCGCGTTCGAGATCAGCTCTCAGTCTTACTTTCAGCTGCAAAGTCTCGCGGAGCATCCGCAGATCACATTCTCTTGTCAGGTCCACCAGGATTGGGAAAGACAACTCTCGCCATGATTCTTGCTGGCGAGATGGGAGCCCCGATACGCATTACGAGCGGACCAGCAATTACCCATGCAGGTGATTTAGCGGCCATTCTGTCATCCCTTGTTGAGGGTGAAGTTCTCTTCCTGGATGAAATTCACCGTCTCTCAC
>CALEZA010000114.1 GCA_937927965.1 uncultured Candidatus Planktophila sp. | reverse complement strand
GGTTGCCGGTTATAACGGTGTGATAGGTGATTACGCTGAAGTTGATAAGGTGGTGGGGCTTTATCAAAATGGACTTAAGCTCTATGTGAAGAACGAGACCACCACAGCAAGTGCTTTCACGCGAACTCCATTCACTACTGGAACATGCGCTACGGGTACAGCAAACACTATTAACACCAACTGGTCGACTGGCGGACCAGCTGGATGTGGTGTTGATAATTTCACCTCTTACTATCTGGGATATATCAAGGCTCCGATCACGGGAACAGTAACTTTTAAAACTCGAAACGATGATGGAGTATCTCTTCATATTCAAGGTCAAAATGTTCTCTACGACGGCACTCAGCACGCACCTGCTGCAATTGGTAGCTATAACGCAACTGGCACAATCAGTATGGTTGCAGGCGAGATATATCGAATCGAGTTCTGGCACCATGAGATAGATTCTGGTTCATCTGTCTATCTTGAATGGGAATATTCGGGTGTCTCCCAGACAGTCGTGCCCAACACACATTTAGCGACCGATCCATCAGTCTTTTACGGAACTTGCCCCATCGGTCTTGATGCGCGATGTGCTGCAGGATCGGCACTTGAAATTAAACAGGCAACTGGCACAAATATGGATGGTCAGTATTGGATTGTCATTGACGGGACTCCAACCCTTGTTTATTGCATCATGAATTCATCGCAAGGTGGCGGAGGATGGATGCTGGCGATGCGCGGCAAGAACAGTGCATCGACTTTCCAATACAACTCTAGCTATTGGACCGATACGACTCTTCTTAACTCCTCCTATCCGCAGCGCTTTAGCGCAAGCGACACGATAAATACGGGACGAAATACCGATGCTAAGTACGCACCATTTGCATCGGTCAAGGGCAATCAGGTGATGGTCCTCTATCCTGAAATAACTACTTATGCAGGCGGAGCTTTTGGAACAAACGGAAGCGCAAATCCTTCTGGCGTAAACAGCATTGCTTATGGATTTGCTTGGCATGAAACTTTCACTGCGGGATCTGTATGGACCGCTTACAACTCCACCACGAAGTGGGGTGGAGATTCCTACAATGTGGCTCAAACGGGTGGCCCATCTGCAACATCCACATGTGTGAACACCGCGAGCACACTCACTTATCTCTTCACCACAGCTAGCCGTTGTGCTTTTAGGCAAGTGCAAAGTAATTACAACTCGGCTGAAAGCCCATATTCAGCAGTGGGTAATAACCTCTTCTTCTCTCAGACAGATATTCGATTCTTCGGAATTAACTACGGTAACTCCAGCACCTCATTCATCACCAAATCTCGTATTGGTTTTGGTTGGAATGAAAATGGGGGCGGAAACGAAGCATCAAATGATGGTAATGGCGGAATTGGAATGTATAGCTCCAGTTCAACCACGATCGCCGCAGGAAGCTTTAATGGTTGCTGTTCGGCTACCAATAACCTCAATCCTGGCCAAACTGGTATCTCTGGCGGAGATAACACCACCCGTCAATTGGGCTTTGAGCTCTATGTTCGCAATGGAAATTCTGCATCGATCGCAGGTCGCAATCTTCGAGTGACATACAAGCGCACATCAAGTTTAGTGGCGGGATCAGGTTTCACTACTTCTGGGACTAATGGAACTAATACTTTTAGGATCTCCCCACTTCGTGAAGGCATCAACATCAACTCAACGAATGGTGTATTGACCATCTCTGAGGGACTTGGAATAGGTACTTATACAGAGACTGTCACTGTGACCGATACCAATGGAGTGACGGCAGTCAAAGCTGTCACGATTCAAGTGGTGGCAGATTCAAGTGAGACAGATACCGCACTAAGTTTTAATGGCTCATCGCAGTACCTGAGCACAGGTGGAACAGTTGGACTTTGGGGAGATCAGACTTGGGAGGCGTGGGTAAAGCCAACAGGAGATTGTTCACAAGGCACCAATGCGACAGCTTTTGGAAGCGGCAATTTCGTTCTATTTTGTAATAGTTCGTCGTGGTGGCTTAGCTTCAAAGACAGCGCTGGCAGTTGGAGTGGCTACAAGACCACAGAGAAAGTGGTTCGCAACGAATGGGTTCATTTAGCTGTAGTGCGAAGTGGATCCACAATCACCTTCTACGCCAATAATCGCCAATCAAAAATCTATGTGAGTTCTGCTTGGGTAGACTCATATACGCAGTCGGTCTATCAGACATTCGTCAACATTTGGATTGGCGGTACAGGCTCTGCGGGCCAGTACTTTGAAGGCCTCATTGATGAAGTTAAGGTATGGAGTGAAGCTCGAACACTCACTCAAATATGGAGTGGGGCACACGCGTCTGAAGATATAAGTAGTTCTGGTCTTTTAATGTATTGGGATTTCAATGAAGGTAGCGGAAGCGCACTTTCACGAGCTCAGCGAGCAGATGATAATTTTAATCTCACCCCAAGCAGCTCCTCTCAGTGGGTCCCAGTTGCATCCACTACTTCAAGCGGTCCTTATACATTTGTCTCCGTTCCTCGTACGCTGATTAATAAAGCAGGTGGTTGGCGTGCACCAGAATCTCTTACAGCACTTTCGGTGCTCGTCATCGGTGGTGGCGGCGGTGGTGGTGGTGGCTACCAAGGTGGTGGCGGTGGTGCAGGAGGTTTCCTTGAAACGACAGTCGCAATTGATGCCACAAGTATTTATTCAATTCGTGTGGGTGTTGGTGGATTTGGTGCAACCAATCCCGTGGCACCCACCAACGGTGATACTTCAACTGCATTTGGTTTGAGTTCCGTGGGCGGTGGTTCAGGTATGGCTGAATTCACTGTTGGTGGATCCAATGTTCAATACCCAGCGGGTGCTGGTGCATCTGGTGGTGGTGGTTCCCACGGAACAATTCGCAATGGTGGTCTAGCTATTGCTGGCCAAGGTTTTATGGGTGGCTTTGGAGTCGATATTTATCCCACATGTTCGGAATTCGGAGGCGCTGGCGGTGGTGGTGCAGCCCTTGGTGGGTATGCGCCAATGTGTAGTGATGCTGCTACTGGCGGAAATAACCACGGAGGATTTGGTGGAACTCCAAAACTCTCCCAGGTGATGAATAAGTATTACGCCGGTGGTGGAGGTGGTTCTCTGCGATCTGGCAATGGAACTGCACTCAAGCGCGGTCAAGGTGGAAACGGCGATAGCACCACAGCGGGAGATGGTGGTTACACAGCTGGTGCACTAGTCGGTGCCACTGGAGGTGCAACAAATGCTCCTGCCAACTCAGGTGGCGGTGGAGGAGCAGGAACATCCTCCGACGGAACTACTGGCTATGGTGGTAATGGTGGTTCAGGAATAGTCGTATTCCGTTACATCACAGCGCTTAAACCAACTTATACAGCACCAACAAATGCTTATCTGAATGTTGGCATGACTGAAACTTTCTCAGTCAATGTTGCAGCAGATAGCGCTACCGCAATGCTTACTCGAAATTTCAAATGGGAATCAACTACCGCAGGAGAAAATGGAACTTACTCCCTTCTCAAGACAGGCACAGGAGCATCTTTTGCCTCATACTCGTGGATTCCATCGGATACCTCTACATCTGGAAGTCAATATCTTTACAGGGTTATCGTCACAGATTCGGATTCCATGGGTCTTTCAATTCAAGATACATCCACAGCTGTTTATGCGACGATCAATCAACCGTTAGCCCTGGCTGGAAAATCCAATGTGAGCAAGACAGTCAATGTTTCCAAATCTGAAACTCTTACAGTCACTCTTGGCACACCTACTTACAGCTATAAATTAGAACCAACGAGTCCATATTTCTGGCTTGATACATCCACGGCAGGATCTCCCGTATTAAAAATTGCCGACACGGTAACTGTTGGCACCTACTATGAAACTTTGACTGTAACTGACTCTGTTACGGCATCAATTTCGAAGGCCCTGACCATTGTCGTAAGCCCACCACCATCATTTTCTGCGAATGCCGAACAGGTAGATACCGGAACAGTTCTATATTTGGATGCGGGCAATACCTCCAGTTATTCAGGTACTGGAACTTCATGGGTGGATCTTTCTGGACGCAATTTAAGTACTTCTTTGCAACCTACGGGAATGCCCACCACCAATAGTGGACCGACATCTTGCGCAAAAGTTGGATATTCACCGCAAAATCTTGGGGCTATGACTTTTAATAAAACAAGCAAGACTTGTGCCTATACGACTGGACTAGGAATGGTTTCGCTCTACACGGTTCAAGTGTGGGTAAAGCGCGACGGAACTATGACTGACTATTCCAGTGTTGTCGCAACGCCATGGATCACTGGTAATCAAATCAATATTTCTTTACATTGGATGTCTAACAATACGCTCCAAGCTGGCATCTATCGCAATGCCACTTGGCCTGTTCCTGCTGGTATGGCTACATCAGGAGTCATTGCAGATAACACCTGGGTTCTTGCAACTGTGACATTTAATGGCACCACAATCTCACTCACCATAAATGATGGCACCATGGTCAAAGCCACGGGCACCCCAAGCACAACTGCATTCGATAGCTCCTTGATAATCAAGAATTTGCTCATCGGAAAGCGATTTGACGGGGATTCGGATTATTTCAACGGCTCAGTTGGATCTATTAGAATTTATGACCGAGTACTGAGCGATACTGAAATTCTTCAAAACTACAATGCAACAAAGGGTCGCTTCCTAAATACTCAGAACAAGATGGCACCTGTAGGTAAATACGGCACGACTGTGAATGAGACCTACACAGTCACAGCTGGCTCTGAGACTGTAACAGCCACTTTTACAGCAAACGCTGTTGCAGGTCTTGTCTGGGAGACATCAACAGTCCGCTCCATGAAAGTTCAACTTCAGGATTCTCTGACTGCTGGTACTTACTACGACACTGTTACAGTGACTGATATTTATGGTTCATCAACGCGCATCCCGCTCACGATTTCAATTGCCAAAGCAGATTCGCTCACCGTCTATATCGAGACTCCGACAGCTCTCAGTTACACAGGATCGGCTGCAAATTTCACTCCTGTTTTAAAAGTCACGGGGCTAGTTTCTTCAGATACGGGAACTGCGGTGACGGTGAAGTACAAACCAGGAAATCTCACATGTGCCACAGGTGGTGCATGTGCAATAGGTGATATCGGCCCAGGAGGTGGAATAGTCTTCATTACACCTTCTACAGCTGGTGGTAATGGTAAATACTTTGAAGCAGCCCCCGCCAACTGGACGGGAAGTGAAGACATTGCATCTGTCGCAAAGTTCTGCACCGCCTCCACCTCCCAAGATGGAATTAGTAGAAGTGCAACGCAATTTGGCATTGGTTGGGGAGAGACAAATACTTCTCTCTTTGACTCCAACTGCACGGGAGGCGCTGTTCGCCAAGCCGCAGATTACGCGGGCGGCGGATTTACAGATTGGTTTATTCCAAATACCAATGAAGCAACTCAACTGATGAATTATGCCGAGACTGTAGGACTCCTCAAGCTTGGAGCAACTTGGTCTACAGGAACTTGGGGCTATTGGGCATCGACCGAACAATCTGGAACTCAGATGAAGGCGATCCAACAATCGGGAAGTAGCTGGGTGATTGGAGCTACGGAGAAATCTGACTCCACTCATAACATGGTTAGACCTGTTCGTATGTTTAGCCCATGTTGGGCGGTAGACACCTGCACATCTTTTGCCACAACTACCAAGCCGACCCAAGCTGGCACTTATGTGATTGTTCCATCAGATTACATTCTCACCAGTGGTGCATTGAGCAATTATGTTTCAGTCAAATATGAGACCACTACAGTCACTATTAATCGAATCTCACAGACAGCTCTTCTTATTCCTTATTACAACCCAATTTTCCCTGAGACGATGACAATCAACATGGGTGGAGGAAACGGCAATGGTTTCTTCAAATACACCCTGACTGGCGCTGGCAATGCAACAGGTTGCGCCCTTGATTACAAGAAATTATCAGTGACAGGTGAAGGTTCTTGTCAGATTCAAGTGGTCAAGCAGGCAGATCGCAATTACCTCTCAGAGACTGCGACCGCCTTCATTGTCTTTGTTCGGTATGTAATTAATCAGCCATCGCCTTCGGCAGGAAGCGGCTCCAATATCGCACTCAGTGGCATCACTTCGGTCGCCCTTGAATCGGGTGTTGCTCCAACTATCACAGGCGTGACTTGGGTCCCAACTAGCTGTGTCTCTATGGTCTGCGTCTTAGAACATTGGGAGATTTCAGGTGTCGGCTTCGGCTCTCTTGGAAATACCAATACTGTGGTGAAATTCTGGAGAAATAAGGAAGTGGTGTGGGCAGATCCAACGCTGACTACTAATTATGTTGTCTCAGATACGCTCATTCGCATCAAGGATGTTCCCGTGGGAGCTGCTACAGGTAAGATTACGGTCACGACAGCGAACGGAATTGCCGTCTCGCCTAATAACTGGATTGCACCGTAGGGGAGGGCCATGACTTACTTTAGCTCCCCGAATAATCCAGAAGATTTTGAAGATGGCTACTCAGAAGAGAGCGCACCTCGTTCATCGAGAGGAAAGCTCAATCTCGGCATCTTCATCCTGATTCTCGGAATCCTCGGTTCGACATTTGCTGCCAATATTTCTCTGAGCGGTGGTCGTAAAGAGTTTGGACAAGGAATTTTCCAGATTAAAGCATGTGATCAATGGGTGGGAGTCGGACTTACTTCAGGGCAAGGTGCACAGAACACTTATGTTGCGAATGTGAAGCTCTATGGTCTCGATCCACGCGCATGTAAAAACACGATCTTTCGAATCAAGTTCTTCCCTACAGGTAGTACGACTGCAATGGATATGTATTTAGGTGCAGGACCAACATCGGCGGCAACAGATTCTGTAACAGCAACATCACTTGTCACCCGAATCACCAATGTTGCATATACGGGAAGCAATCAGGCCGCGTATGACGCTTGGGCGTATGACGCAGTTACTTTGATCGACCCTCAGGGACGCAATATTGGCTATGCAGATGATTATGAGTTGATTGACTACACCCCAGCAACGGGTGTCTACTCAATTGTCTTCACATATCCCAAGGCGGTAGCGGCTCAAGTTGCCAGCGTTACTATTGAAACGGCGAAGTATTCCTAGATAGACTCGTGGCTATGAAGAAGCTACAGAATTTCATCAATGGCCAACTCGTCGATAGCGCATCAGGAGAAGTAACAACCCTGATCAATCCCGCAACAGGTCAACCATTTGCAACTGCACCAATTTCTAACGCTGCAGATGTTGATAAGGCTATGAAAGCCGCCTCTGATGCATTCGTTGATTGGCGTGACTCAACACCTTCTGAGCGCCAGCGAGCTCTTCTCAAGATTGCAGATGCGATTGAATCTCGTGCTGACGAGTTTGTTGCAGTTGAGTCAGAGAACTGTGGAAAGCCAATGGGCCTTACCGCCTCTGAAGAAGTTCCACCTATGGTCGATCAAATTCGCTTCTTTGCAGGGGCTGCTCGGAATCTTGAGGGCAAATCTGCAGGCGAATACATGAAGGGGATGACCTCTTTTATTCGCCGTGAACCAGTAGGTGTCTGCGCTCAAGTAACGCCATGGAATTATCCGATGATGATGGCTGTTTGGAAGTGGGCACCGGCTATCGCTGCTGGAAACACTGTAGTTCTCAAGCCAAGTGACACAACTCCAGCATCTACAGTCTTGATGGCACAGGTGATGAGCGAATTCCTTCCTGATGGTGTGATCAATGTGGTGACAGGTGAGCGAAAAACTGGTGCTCTCCTTGTTGACCATGCAACACCTGCGATGGTCTCCATTACAGGATCTGTGGCAGCAGGTATGGCAGTTGCAGAATCTGCTTCAAAGTCATTGAAGCGAGTACACCTTGAATTGGGTGGAAAGGCTCCCGTTGTTGTCTTCAACGATGCCGATTTAGCTGCCGCTGCTGAAGGAATTGCGATTGCAGGCTTCTTCAATGCAGGACAAGATTGCACCGCAGCTACTCGTGTGATTGTGCAAGAAGGCGTCTATGAGGAGATGGTCAAGCTTCTGGCTGACCAGGCCACAAATCAGATTGCTATGGGCGCTCCAGACCAAGATGTATTGGTGGGGCCTGTTAACAATGCCAATCAGTTTGAGAGAGTCTCAGGATTTATCTCTCGCACTCCATCACATGCTCGAATTGTGGCGGGAGGTCAGCCTTCAGGACTTCCTGGCTACTTCATCTCCCCAACGGTGATCGCCGACCTCAAGCAAGGCGATGAACTCATCCAATCTGAGATCTTTGGCCCAGTCATCACCATCCAGAAGTTCAAGGATGAGGCAGAAGCTGTGGCGATGGCCAATGGAGTCGATTATGGCTTGGCATCATCTGTCTGGACCAAGGACCATGCTCGCGCCATGAGAATGGCTAAGGCCTTCGACTTTGGCTGCGTCTGGATCAATACTCATATCCCTCTCGTGGCTGAAATGCCACATGGTGGATATAAGCGCAGCGGGTATGGCAAGGACCTCTCTAGCTATGGTTTTGAGGATTACACACGCATCAAGCATGTGATGACCAACCTCAACGCCTAAATTGAGCCTAACCAGGGGCAAGAAACTTCCATTTTAAGTTTGGCCTAGGGGCATTTGGGTTACATAATGGGCCCTGCAAAACCGTCCCTTACACCGGCACAAAAAGGAGCCCTCACCATGGCTAAGAAATCTCTCTCACCAGAAGCACGATCAATTCTTTCATCACAAGTTTCTCGTCGTGCAGTTCTTGCCGGCGCGGGCGCTGTAGCTGGAGCATCTGCGCTCGCTGCATGCGGTTCAGGTTCAGGAAGCGGTTCATCTGCTGACTCCGTTCGTTGGGCTAACTGGACTCTCTACTTAGATCTCGATGAGTCAGGAAAGAACTATCCAACACTTCAGGCCTTTGAAAAGAAGTTTGGTATCAAGCCTGTTTACTCAGAAGATATCAACGACAACGATGAATTCTTCGGCAAGGTACAAGGACAGCTCAAGCTCGGTGAAGATATTGGTTACGACGTAATCACACCAACAGACTGGATGGCAGCGCGCTTTATCCGTCTTGGCTACACACAGAAGTTTGATCTCGCAAATATTCCAAATGCTAAGAACATTTTGCCAACACTTGCACATCCATCATTCGATCCAAATCGCGAATCATCACTGACATATCAGGGCATCATGGGTGGAATCGGCTGGAACACAGCTGTAAACCCAAAGGGCATGAAGTCAGTTGATGATCTTTGGACACCACAGAACAAGGGCAAGATTGTTGTTCTCTCTGAAATGCGCGACACCATCGGTGTTATCTTGCTTTCACAGGGAGTCGATGTCACAAAGGTGACAGAAGATCAGTTTATGAATGCCGTTGATTTCCTCGCTAAGAAGATCTCTGATGGTTGGATTCGCGGCGTTAAGGGCAACGAGTACAAGGAAGATCTCATCTCAGGAGATGCAACAGCTGTTATCGCATGGTCTGGCGATATGTTCCAGCTTTCATCTGAGAACGAAGGTAAGTTCGACTTCACAATCCCAGAATCAGGCGGAACAATCTCAGGCGATAACTTCCTTATCCCATCAACAACTACTGCTGAGGGTAAGAAGAACGCTGAAACTCTTATTAACTACTACTACGACCCAGCAGTTGCTGCTGAGGTTGCTGCATACGTCAACTATG
>CALEZA010000113.1 GCA_937927965.1 uncultured Candidatus Planktophila sp. | reverse complement strand
GAGTGGAGCTCTACTTCAGAACCGATGCAATTCCCGGAGCATGAAAGCGCTGACCGCCCACAGCTTCGCTAATTCCTTCACGATCGAGGAATGGCAAGATTCCTCCAAGGTGCATGGGCCAACCCGCACCAAGCAACATGCAGAGATCGATCTCCGCAGGTGAACTTACGACACCTTCGTTGAGCATCATCCGAGCTTCTTCAGCAAGTGCTTTGAGAGCTCTGTCGCGAACTTGATCTGCAGTAGATGGGGAATCGCCCTTATGAATAAGGGCCAGCGCTGCTGGATTTGGTCCGAAGCTTTCATTTTCATTCTTGATGTAGAAAGTTTTGACTCCTTCTTTCACCATCGCTTGCATCGTAGGGGAGATGCGATAACGAGGACCTAGATTTTCATGGAGAGTCTCTGCAACATGCAGGGCCACTCCTGGCCCAACAAGACCCAAGAGTTCAAACGGACTCATTGGAAAACCAATTGATCGCATTGCATTGTCAGCTGTTGCTGGATCAGTTCCTTCATCCACAGCGTCGGTTATCTCACCCATAAAGCGAGTAAGGAGACGATTGACCACAAAACCTGGTGCGTCCTTGCAGATAATCATCGTCTTCTTCAGATTCTTGCCCACTTCAACCGCTGTGGCAGTAGTGGCGTCATCTGTGTGAGAAGTACGGGCAATTTCAAGCAGAGGCATGATTGCCACAGGATTGAAGAAGTGGAATCCAACAACTCTCTCTGGATTCTTCATTCCTTCACTCATTCTTTCGACTGAGAGGGATGATGTGTTGGTTGCTAATACGCATTCTGGACTCACGATAGATTCCAGTGACTTAAAGAGATCTTGCTTCAATGAGAGCTCTTCAAAGATTGCTTCGATGACGAAATCACACCCAGCATAAACGCCCTTATCGGCAGAACCTGAGACAAGTCCTGCAAGGCGCTGAGCACTCTCGGCGCTCATGCGCTTCTTCTCAACCAACTTAGTGAGCTCTGCATGGACCCATGCGACTCCCTTATCAGCGCGAGCTTGATCAATATCGGTCATGACAACTGGGCACTTGAGGTTTCTCACGAGAAGAAGTGCCAGTTGTGAAGCCATTAAACCAGCTCCAACCACTCCCACTTTCGTCACCTTGCGAGCAAGATTTGCCTTAGGGGCACCCTCCACTTTCTTTCGCTTCTTTTGAATGAGATTGAAAGCATATAGAGAGGCTCTTAGAGGATCAGACATTGTGAGGTCAGCAAGTACTTGATCCTCTGCATCAAAGCCCTGACTGCGGGTATTTGTCTTTGCTGCTGCAATAAGTTCAAGCGCTTTGCGAGGAGATGGAAGATCGGCGCCACCAAATTTTTTGAGAGCTGCGGCTCTTCCTGTTTCAAGGGCTGCTTCCCACGCTGGGTCTGATGAGTAATCGGTTCGCTCAATCTTTGTTGAACCGCCCAAGATTGAGGCAGCGAATTGAACTGATTTCTCTAGGAAGTCTGCAGGTTCGTAAACTGCATCGACAACACCTAGCTTGAGTGCATCCTTCGCCTTCATCATGGTGTTGTTGTTGAGTGCATTAAGAATGATTACTTGCACAGCTTTCTCTGGACCAATCAGTTGGGGGAGAAGTGTTGCTCCACCCCAGCCAGGAACTAGTCCTAAGAAAACTTCAGGCAATGCAGTAAAGGCAGTCGATGCCAAAGTGCGATAAGAGCAGTGAAGTCCAATTTCAAGTCCGCCACCTAGAGCTAGACCATTGATAAATGAGAATGTTGGAATATCAAGTTCGCCCAAACGACGAAATACATCGTGTCCAAGTTTGCCAATTGCTAGAGCTTGGTCGCGATTTGTGAGATATGACAGCCCAGAAAGATCTGCACCCGCCGCAAAGATGAATGGCTTACCTGTGACAGCAATGGCAGAAGGTGAGTGGGAGATTGCCTCTGTGATAGCGGCATCAAGGGATGCAACAGATTGAGGGCCGAGCGTGTTGGGACGATTATGGTCAAGACCGTTATCGAGTGTGATCAGAGCAAGTGAACCTTTAAATCCAAAAGGAGTCAGGTCGACATCTCGCACCTTTGCAACTGTAACTACTTCTTCTGGAGCACCTTCAGGAAGTGTGATTGCTGTTGTCATTTACTTTGATCCTCCTTGGAAGTGTGGGTTCTCCCAGATAATTGTTCCGCCCATTCCGAGGCCAATACACATTGTTGTAATGCCATAGCGAACTTCAGGGTGAGCTTCGAATGTGCGAGCCAAATTGATCATTAAACGCACTCCTGAGGATGCAAGTGGGTGACCCACTGCAATTGCTCCACCGTATGGATTAACGCGAGGGTCATCATCTGCAATTCCAAAGTGTTCGAGGAAAGCCAGCACCTGAACCGCAAAAGCTTCATTGATCTCAAAGGCGCCAATATCAGAGATATCAAGCCCAGCTTTTGCTAAAGCCTTAATAGTTGATGGAACAGGTCCATATCCCATTACTTCAGGTTCAACACCTGCGAATGCAAATGAGACGAGAGTTGCTTTAATCGGTAATCCGAGTTCTTGTGCTTTTTCTTCACTAGCGAGAAGAGCGATAGTCGCTCCGTCGTTAAGTCCTGATGAATTTCCAGCTGTGACTCGACCTCCAGGTCTAAACGGTGTCTTCAATCCTGCAAGACCTTCCATTGTGGTCGATGGGCGTGGTCCTTCGTCGTTTGAGACGATCGTCCACCCCAATTCAGCAGAACGAGCAGCAGTTGGAATGAGATCTCTTTGAATCTTTCCTTCTTCGTATGCCTTAGCTGTCTTCAATTGTGAGTGATATGCATATCGATCAGCACGCTCTTTTGTGATGGTTGGAAAGCGATCATGGAGTCTTTCAGCTGTTGCACCCATGGAGAGCGCATCCGTGTCAACAATTCTTTCTGCAAGGTAGCGAGGGTTGGGATCGACATCTCCACCAATTGGGTGGTTGCCCATATGTTCAACACCGCCTGCAAGCGCTAAATCAATGGCACCCATTGAGATTGCGCCAGCAATTGTTGTAGTTGCAGTGAGTGCACCAGCACACCAGCGATCGATTGAGTAACCAGGAACAGTGTTTGGTAAACCAGCAAGAAGAGAAGCACTGCGACCGATATTCATTCCCTGATCACCTGATTGCGTAGCTGCAGCAATTGCAACATCTTCAATCTGATCTAGTGGAAGTTGTGGATTGCGCTCAATCAAACCTCTTATTGCACGGATGATCAGATCATCAGCACGAGTGTTAACAAAGGCTCCACCAGACTTGCCAAAGGGGGTGCGGACAGCATCGACGAGGACGACTCTTCTTGACATTACCTAGACTCCTTCACGAGAGCCCGTCTGGGCCACTCTGAGGCTTTTAGGTTACTCGCCAGTAAGGAAAAGCGCTATCAACTTTCAGGGTTTTCTTCAGATGCTTCAACCTCAGGCTCAGGAAGTGGTTCACTCTGTCTGAGGGCTGCTTGGAGAATTGGTGCCACAGCATCAATCTGCCAATCTCTGGCGCCCCATTCTTGTAGGAGGCTCTGGATCTCTGAGAGCTCATGTTCTCCTTGAGGCAGATTCCAGCAGGCTCTGC
Organism: uncultured Candidatus Planktophila sp.; assembly: GCA_937927965.1. Lineage (GTDB taxonomy): Bacteria > Actinomycetota > Actinomycetes > Nanopelagicales > Nanopelagicaceae > Planktophila. Next base: position 1,692 of record CALEZA010000113.1, on the reverse strand, counting down.
GAATGAGCTCTGGGGTCATCAGATTTTCAACTGGAAGATTGAGCTCTGCAGCAGCTGCCACAGTGCCTGCTCGTGCATGGGAGAGGGGTGCATAGCGTTCTGGGAAACGATCTCGCCAAATCTTTACAGGCGGAAGGGAGTCGCCCTTGATCTTCATAGGAGGGCATTGATCTTCTGTCAGAGATAGAGCAGAAGCTATTGCGGCTATCCAAGTTGGAGCCGATTCCATCCAACGAGCTCTGAGACCGATAGGTCGCAGAACCTTCTCAAGCTGCTTCTTTGTAGTGAGGGGAGCGCTTTCGCTGGCAAGAGCCAGAGCAGTGATGGCCGCATCAGAGAGTAAGCGACCTTGAGAGATATCTGCTTCACGGGCTAACTCATCGCGAGCAATCCATAGTTCTCTCACCACAGCTAGTTGATGGCGCTTTTTCACCTTATGCGAACCTGATGTGCGTCGCCAAGGGTCTATGCGTGGGGGATGAGGTGGGGCTTTCAAAATAGCTGCAAACTCCTGCTCGGCCCATTTCAATTTCTTATTCTCAATAAGCAATTTTTCTATCTCATCACGCAACTCGATGAGTAGTTCAACATCTAGGGCTGCATAGTTCAGCCAATCTTCTGGAAGAGGTCTGATGGACCAATCTTGTGCTGAGTGCTCTTTGGCAAGCCTTAAACCGATTAGCGATTCGCATACGCTGCCCAGCCCGACTCGTTCGAGATTTGCAAGCCGAGACGCCAGCTCGGTATCAAAAAGCTTGGTAGGAATGAGCCCCAACATCGCCAAGCAAGGAATGTCTTGCGAGGCGGCGTGCAGCAACCATTCGTCAGAAGCAAGAATTTTTGCTAGGTCTGCAAAAGGCTCTTTTTCACCGTCTGGTGAAATAGCCGCTGGATCAATCAGAAAAATGGGGGAGCCCAGACGATAAATCTGAATTAGATAGGCCCGTTGGCTGTACTTGAATCCGCTAGCGCGTTCTGCGTCTAATGCAAATGGCCCAGTGGCCGCTCTAAGACTGCTTACGGCATCAGTAAGGCTATCGACAGTGTCTACAAAAACAACAGGGTTGCGTGGTGAGCCAAGAACCGGCAGATCTACCGATTCAAGCTGCTCTGAACTATCTGCCAATGCTGCCGACTCCAGTTGGAAGGTGCGGCAGACCGCTAACCATGCAGACCAGGTCTTGAAATGCCTCAAGATGTGGTCTTAGGTTGTCGCCCTTAGGCGACCATGAAGCGCGAATTTCTATCTCTGCATGATCAGGATCATTTGACAAGCCGCCGAAGCCGGTTGAGTGAATGCGGGTTGCAGTTCCTGCTTCGGCAAAGTAATCAGCGCCTCGCTGACGGAGCGCTTCGGAGAGCCAGTTCCAGGCAATTTCTGCCAGGCGTTCATCATTGGCGATATGCGCCTCTAGCGATGACTTTATGAAGCAGATTACGCGGCTTGAGCCGCCCCAAGCCTCAACCTGCTTATCGTCTCGCAAGAATACGATTCGCCCTTCGCCCGCGTCAGCCGAGTGCAATTGACCGGCAATAACGTTGGCGCATGCCGCCATTGCGTTTGCAGCAAGATCTTTCGGTGCGGCGATTTGGTGAACATCGAGTTCATCGCGCACATCAGAGGCGCGCAGACTATTGGTCGCTAACTTGAAACTTGCCGACCATGCTTCTTGGGATTCGAATTCAAACATC
>CALEZA010000112.1 GCA_937927965.1 uncultured Candidatus Planktophila sp. | reverse complement strand
TTTCCCTACACGACGCTCTTCCGATCTTTCTGATGAAACCTTTTGCAGATTATTCAGATGGAGATCCTGCAATTTATGACGCATTGCTGGAATCTCTTCCTGGTTTTCCGGTTAAGTGGGATAAGTACGCAAATACACTCAACGAATACACTCGTAATTGGTCAGAATTTGCTTGGTATTGCCCTATAGGTCGAGCCTTTACTTGGACTTATTTCAGTGCGGAAACCGTTGCTAAGTGTCACTGGATACCTGCCGCATTCTTGCGCGAGATGTTTGAAGAGACTGCCGTTGGAGGTTTTTTTGATCATCCAAATAGATTGCTGCGCATTAGACTTGCTCTAGCTACTAACCCCAATACACCAACTGAAATTCTTAACTTTATCTTTGAGAATAGGCATAACGCAGATTGGTTAATTTATGACCCCGAAGAAAGCGGCGCTCTAGTCCTCGAAGATGGTCGTTATCGAATCAACGAAGATGTTGAAGGATTTAAGGAACTACGCGCCGAGGCTGAGACGACTCGAAAATTTCAAGCTGCCACTGGGGACATGTGGTATGACTGCGGGCAACCCCAATATATCGATCACTTAGCTGGTATTGACTGGGAAGCAACTGATGCAACGGAAGCACTTCTTATGTGTTTGGCCAAAAATCCAGCATTACCTGAAGAATTTTATGATCAATTAGCGGCGGAAGATTCAGCGCCTGTCACATACATCCTGAGCAAGAACCTTGGAATTCCTGACACCATGAAGGCTCGATTTGCACTCGAGAATCCAACTCTTACCTTTCAGCCAGTCATGAGTACTTATGCAGATGAGGAAACTCTTCGCTAGTTTTCGGCCAGTTCTTTCATCCGCTCCTTGATAATCTTTCTAAGGAGCGTCTTTGGGAATGGTTTCTCAAGATCGAAGTGGATAGAACCTTTGGTCTTTTCGTACTTTTCTAATTCAACTTTAAGCTTGGAGTTGATTGATCCGCTATAGGGAAAGATGCTGTTGTGCTTCTTAAATCCATCGAAACCAATAATGCCTTTACCGCCCATAACGAATGTGGGCATATTCCACTTGATAACTTCCTCGGCTTCTGGAAGAAGCTCACGCAGGCTACTGCGAACTGCTTCAAGTGCGTCCCTTTGAGGTTTATCGAATTTCTTCAGATGTTTTGTGACATCAGCCTTACTCATTTTCAGCAACCTCTTTCAAACGAACAAGTGATTTAGCAACCACCATTTGAGTCCAAGGATAGGCTTTTCTAAATTTGAGCCAGATTTGTGCAAGGAGTGGGGCATAGGAGCCATCGAAAGTTTCTGTCACCTCAGTTGAACCATTCCCGAGATCTCGAAGTTCGTGGCGCCAGCGCCATCGACCTAAGTGACGCCAAGCAATCAAGCGATTCTCCTCATACTCAACCACCGTATTCAGAATTCTGTAATCAATCCCTAGGTGCATTTTCATCCCAAATTTGGAACCTAGTGAGAGTTTTTCTGGTCCAGAAATATTTGCGGTGATGGTCTTGCTGCCATCAATATCTCCGTGGCGATGAGGATTAGAGAGAAGCGAGAAGATTGTTTCTGGGGAGGCGTGGATGACGATCCTTGCAGATTTAATCTTCGGGTTGCCAGTGTCGAAGATTTCGGAACGAACTTTAGGATCACTCATCATTTATTGATCTCTACTGTGTCGCCTGAGGCATCTGACTTCACAACTTTGATAGTGACTCCTTCAATGGTGACAGATTCGCCCAAGGCCCTTGGGGCGTTGAGATAACGCGGATCGTTTTTCAAATCGCTTGGATAGACCTTGACTGGCCCCATGCCCGACTGAATGGATGAATCCACCACATAGACAAGTGCGCCCGACTTCTTCATCGCCCTATCAAGTCCAGTGGCTCGGCGAGATTCAACCACAACAGCTTTTGTAGTTGAGATTGGAATTACAACTGCCTTCATTCCGCCAATCTCCTCGACCGCTATGAGCGATTGAGTAATTGTTGGGCCGTCCATGCAAATGACTTGGTCATCAGCGATCCATCCTAGATTCCATCGCTCAAAAGCGAGGAGACCAGGGGAGTTGCTATCCAAGGAACTTAGTCCCATATAGCTGAACTCTCCTGTGTAACGGAATCCATCATAAGGATTGGTCGCATCGTCACGAATTGCGGCATAGAGGTCAACGAGACCCATGCTGTGTGAGATTTCGTGGTTAAGCCAAATAGATTTCCAGCTATTCAAATCATAGGCAGAAGTTGCTCCGTTAGAAATGTATTTACCGTCGAGGGTGATGCCACTCTTTCTGATTGCAGAAAATGCTGGACCTGAATAACCCATTCCCTTTGCATCAGGGTTAGCCAAAATTATCAAGCTATCTGTTTTACTGAAATCAACATCTGAATCAGCTAGCTGAGCCGCTTCAAGGATGTAGTTGCGATGCTTTTCAAATGTCCAGCCTCCTGCAACATAATCACTTGAGTTCTTGCTCATTCGATACCACTTCAACTGTGGTTTCATCGCATAATTTATTTTTCCGTATGAGACTTCTTTGAATGTCTCTGAAGCGGGAGAAATTTTTGCAAAGGCTTCTGCTGGAGTCATTGTTGCTGGCGCATCAGGGAAATCAACTAGAATGACTGTTGCAACAACCTCACCCAAAACCTTAGAGCGTTCAGCAATTCTTGGCCATCCACCGATTGAGACATCACCACGACCATCTGCTACAGGAAGCTTGCAACGCTCCAATGGATCTGCAATAGGAAGAATCGTTGCGCTAGGTGAAGGCGATGGCTTAGCCACATTAGATGCAACTTTCACACCTTTATTCCACACTAATTTCTTACCCGACTTCACGCATGTGTATTTAAGTCCACCAGCTGTAGATGTTGCTCCTGCTTTAGTGCAACTGCCGCCAGCTTTCACGGCAGCATCTGCAGGCGAGAGCAAGCCAAAGGCGAGGAGGGCGATGATGGATGCAGAAATAGTTCTCTTCATGGGTTAAGGCTAGACAGTTCCGCATTAATCTCAAGAGAAAAGCAAGAAATTGTCTGGGAAAAGTTTCCTCCACCTGCCAAAAGTGGAAAAAATATCCCGTAGGCTTTCCCAATGACATTCTCAGGACTTAATCTCGTCGGTGTATTACTTGCCTTTGGCTTCTCTTTCGTGAGCGGTGCTATTTGGTTTGGACCAAAGACCTTCTATCCGATCTGGATGAAGGCTCGTGGAATTCAGTCAGGCCAGCTCACAGAAAACCAAAATAAGCCAGCTCTTCTCTTTGGTGGCACAATTTTGGGCGTTCTGGCTCAAACGCTGATAGTGGCACTTCTTGTTACATCTCTCCAGGCCCATAATTCAAACTTCTCAGTTGCAGATGGCGCACTTGTGGGGTTGGCAGTTGGAGTGGGAATCGGCATGGCGGCATCACTTTCTCACCGCCTCTTTGGTGGAGATGGCCTGAAGGTCTGGATCATTGAAACTGCAAACGATGCGTTAAATGTGACAGTTGCTGGCGCGATTATCGCCTTCTTTAACTAGGAGTAGCTCAATGAAATTTCTTATCTCAGTAATCGACACTGAATCTCGCTCACAACACACACCTGAGCAGATGCAAGCAATTGATGATTTCAATGACAAGTTGCGTGCTGCAGGACAGCGCCTCTTTGCTGGTGGTCTTTCATCCCCGTCCGAGTCTGCTGTATTCGATTACAGAGATGGAAAGACATCAGTCACAGAAGGTCCACTCATTGACAATGCTGAGTTCCTCAGTGGATTTTGGCTGATTGAAGCTGAAAGTCTCGAAGTTGCACGCGCACTTGCTGCTGAAGGTTCAGCTGCTTGCAACCGCAAGGTGGAACTCCGCCCGCTACTTGGCTAATTCTCTCCAACGCTCAAGTGTTGGAATTTGTTTCCGAGCCATCCATCGCAAGATGAACCATTCACCTTGCTCTTTCAGAGCACTGTCAACAATTTCAATCATCTGATCGAGAGTGCAATCGGCTCCAATAAATGCTCCATTGGCATAACAGAGAGAACACCACTTCTCACTCTTGCTTCCATCGGCCTCTGTTCCGCGGCAGTCTCCTGCTCTTTTGGTGACTAGAGGCATTCCGCAGCTCTGACATTGCTTACGCATCTGCATCTCCCACTCGCTCCCACATCTTGGCCATGATCCACCACTGGCCGTCGAGATAGACGATGTTGAGGTAGTCCTGCATGACCCCGCCAAACATTTCTAACTGAACTCTCACCCATGCGAGAGTATTTGAAATTTGATCAAAATCTAATACATGATCGCGGCGTGCATTTCCCAGCATTGCTGGAGATTCACGGTGAGCGACAGCTTCTCGATAGATGTCATATGGTCGGAGAGAAAGCTCTCCTGTTTGAGTGGAGTAGAGAGCACAGCTCTTATGAAATACCTTGTCGAAGAGTTCCATATCTTGGTGGTGCATGACCTCGAAATAGTCATCTAATAACTTAACGATTGCGGGATCTTTGATATCGACTGCTGAATAATTGGCCATATCCAATAGTAACTAAATCGTGTAACTGTCGGCAATACTCCCGTCATACTTCACAAATTCGATGAGCGCTCGACCCGCGTTTGTCGTCACCTTAATGAAACCAGAACCACCCACTATCTTGCCTTCACCGTAACCGTAAGGAATTGCCGAATTAGTCGCATTTCCAGGATGGCTTGGCTGGGGAAGTGTCTGATAAATCAAACCATCAAATACTTCCTTCACATAGAGATGATCATGACCTTTGAATACTGCGGTGACTCCATACTCTTTGAGAAGCTGATGAACCGGCTTTCCCCACCCTGGGCGATTAGAGTCAAATCCATATGTTCCGTCTTTGTTATTTCCACCCCACTCATTAAAGGAGGCAATCTTTGCCCCACCACGGGATTGGGCGTCTCCAACAAGGAGGTGATGAATGTAGATGAATTTATGCTCTTCTTTAGATTCCTTGAGAGTCGTGACTAGCCAGTCATATTGAGTCTTGCCTAAAGTCCACTGCCAACCATCAGCCTTAGGGTTTGTAGTTGTATATGTGAAGGGATCTAGAGCGATATGCAACACCCCATTATGCGAAATCGAGAAATATGCTAACTCACCTGTTTGTTCTGGAAAGTACTCGGCTCTATATTTTTTCGTGTTGAACTTACTATAGCCAAGTTCACCATCGTGGTTCCCGAGCACAATCTTAAGAGGAACATTCTTTAGCCTCTGGTAGTAACCTCGCATTAATTCAAATCGAGCTCGAATATTTGCTTCACTCTTATCTGCCAATTTATCGACCATGAAGATATCTCCTAAGTCGAATAGAAAGGCAGCTCCTGAGGCATCAATTAAGTCGAGGGTCTTTTCATATATATCACCGCTCGAGTTTTCATCCATGTGAGGGTCAGCTTGAATCGCAAAGATTGAAGAGTTTATTTCTACTGGTGTTGCGGCAGTTATAACAGGTGTAAAGAGGTAAGTTTTTCCAGTCGTAGAAAAGCGCAATCTAAAGAAGTAGGGAACTCCTGGCTTGAGATTATTCACAGCGAGATTAGCGCCGATCGCTTTCTTTACGGATAGGACTGATGACTTTGTTGGGAATAGTCCCTTTTTGCTTCCGTATTCAATGTAAACCTTCATGTCTGAAGGTGCTGTGATTGAGAATTGTAGTGAGCTCGTACTCAGTACTTTAAGGAGTTGAAATTTCGGCACAACAACTGCAGACGCCTGTGGCGATTTGCCGATAAGTGAAGCCAGTGCTCCAGCCAAGAGTGCGCGTCGACTGATTATCCATTTGCTCATTAATTCTTTCCCTTCACAGAGTAAGAGTGGGCAATTTGAAGATTCTTTCTGTTGGCTCCCTCATCCTGTGGGCGTGCGCTGAGGAAGTACTCCACCTTCGCTTCGGTTGGCCCCACTGTGACTCTCACATGCCCCGAATTTGGTGCTTTGGTGCCAGATAAATATGCACTCTCGTTAAACATTGAGAATGTGGGATCAGCCGGATTTGGCATTGATTGGTAAATAACTCCATCTCGCTCCTGTTGTACGAAGATGTGATCATGACCTTGGAAAAATATTGTTACTTTGTGTTTGACCATCAGGTCATGAATTGGAAGTTCCCACCCTGGGCGCATCTCAGCAAAAGTTTTCTTTCCTTTAAGATCTTTGCCACCCCACTCATATCCAGTTGAAACCTCTATGCCTCCGCGCCCAGTTCCCATCACATGATGAGCAAAAACGAATTTGTATTTAGCTGTACTGCTCTCAAGAGTTTTCTTGAACCACGCATATTGGGCATCTCCGATTCCGATATTCCAAAGGTCTGTAGCCTTCCCGGCGCCTTTGGAAGTATTTGCACCTGCACCGGCTACATTGTCTACCGCATTCTTTGAATGCCAGTAAGGGTCGAGTGTGATGAAAAGAGCATCACCCCAAGTCCAGGAGTAGTAGTCACGGGGTTTGCCAACGAACTCAATTGACTCAGGGTTGGCACTATAAAAGGAATTTGTGTCTGGGAGAGGGAAGTACTTTAAACGGGCATTTCCAGCCAGTACAGCTGGATTGCTCTTTGTCCCATCCAAAAGATATGCGGCAGCTTGCTCATGATTTCCGTTTACCAAGAAGAGGGGAGTTGATTTGCAAGTGGCACTCAGCCAATTTCTTTGTGTGGAGTACACATTCTCAACATTTACTTGGGTTGCTTGTCCCTTATCGATCAGCGGATCAATACTGAAGTCATCTCCTAACATGATCATGAAATCTGGTTTTTGAGATGCGATATTGGCCAAAGTTTGGGTGTAGAGAGCCTCATTAAACATCTTTCCTGCGCGTTCAGGATGTGAATCACCTTGAACTACAAAAGAGAAGGTGGTTCCCTGTTTTCTTTGCGTTGAAAAAGAATTCACTTCTCCCAAGTCGAAAGCATTTTCGCCAGAGGCCTTACTTCTAACTCGATAGTAAACTGTTGAGCTGCTCGT
>CALEZA010000111.1 GCA_937927965.1 uncultured Candidatus Planktophila sp. | reverse complement strand
TCGAGCTGGCCTTGGCCAACAATCACATGCATTTCACGACCAATACCTGAGTCGCTCAAGAGTTCTTGGATGTCGAGAAGGCGTGAAGCCTCACCGTTAATCTGATATTCACTCTGTCCGTTGCGGAAAAGAATGCGAGAGATCGTTACCTCTGTGTAATCGATTGGGAGTGCGCCATCAGTGTTGTCGATTGTGACAGCAACTTCGGCTCTGCCAAGAGGTGCGCGACCAGATGTGCCGGCAAAGATGACATCTTCCATCTTGCCACCGCGAAGAGATTTTGCGCCTTGTTCGCCCATTACCCAAGTGAGGGCATCAACCACATTTGATTTTCCAGAACCGTTTGGACCGACTACGCAGGTGATTCCTGGCTCCAGACGAAGGGTCGTCGCAGAGGCAAAGGATTTAAATCCCTTGAGGGTCAGGCTCTTCAAATACACGGCGCTAACCTACCTTGCAGGTCGCCATAGGTATAAATGCGACTCAGCTCAACTTCAACTTGAGGGTTTGCTTAAAATTTCAAAAGCGCTTCGAGCTGCGGCTTGTTCAGCTTCTCTCTTACTCTTACCAATACCAGTGGCGATTGCATCTCCCCCAACAAGGGCGGTTGCAGTGAAACTCTTATCGTGATCAGGTCCTTCTTCTGTCACGGAATATTCAAGTGTTGCCTTTCCAAGTGATGCCACAAGTTCCTGGAGGGCGGTCTTTCCATCTAGCCCTGCACCCATCGCCATCGCACTATCTAAAGTCGGAGCAATGAGGCGTCGAAGACATTCTGCAGTCTTCTCAAATCCTGATGTCATATAGATCGCGCCAATAAGAGCTTCAAGAGCATCTGCAAGAAGTGAATTCTTATCACGACCATTGGTAACTTCTTCGCCTTTGCCAAGACGGATGTATTTTCCAAGAGAGAGCGAGCGCGCAATATCGGCGAGCGCTCTCATATTCACAATTCCTGAACGAAGAGGTGAGAGACGAGATTCGTCAAGGTCTGGATATTTGCGATAAAGCTCTTCAGTGACAACTAGCCCTAAAACAGAATCGCCTAGAAATTCCAAACGCTCATTCGTTGCAGTAAGTCCTGCTTCATAAGCGAATGAGCGATGGGTAAAAGCTAACTCCAGCAGTTCGTCACTGACATCAGTGCCTAACTGCGCGAGAAGTTCAGAGTACAGATCAGACCTCGAGAACCTGACGGCGGTTATATGTGCCGCATGTTGGGCAAGCAACATGGTTGAGCTTAGGCTGCTGACACTGTGGGCAATTAGAAAGTGATGCCGCAGTTGTCTTCCACATTGAGCGTCGTGAACGAGTCTTTGAACGAGACATCTTTCGCTTTGGTACTGGCACGGTAACCGTCCTTTATATCGAGAGAACCACCGTGAGCATTAAGCCCTAGCGGTTATGGGCCAAGTATCGCCTAATTGGCCTCTGAACCCAAATCGAGCCCAGCAAGGCCAGCCCAGCGGGCATCTACCTCGTCATGGGCATGGTCCTCAGGAAGTAGCTCCCACTTCTCCCCGCATCGAGGACATAGACCTAGGCACTCTTCATCGCAGAGTGGGTTGACTGGCAAACTCAAAATAATGGCATCCAGAATAGGCACCTCTAGGTTTGCGACCTCTCCCTCCATATAGAGGATGTCGTCCTCATCGAGGTCATCCTCTTCCTCTACCTTCTTGCGGGATTTCTTACCCTTGTCATCTGTTGGCTCATAGCGGTAGAGCTCACGAATAGTGCGATCGATGACTATCTCCACTGGATCTAGACAGCGGATGCACTCACCGTGTGCATGGGTGTAGAGCTCGGCCGTAACAAGTACTCCTTCTGTGACTGATTCACAGCGGACATCGAGTTCGATGAGGTCACCTTCAGGGACTGCTATCAATGGAACTCCCACGCGAAAGGGAGCAGGAATATCGAGTTGATACTCCTTCATCTCCCCTGCGCGACGAGGTAGGTCATGGGTGTTGAGAGCAAAAGAGCTCTCGATTGGATGTGATGCCATAAATTAATCGTCGCTTGAGAGTTGCGAGAGGACATCTTTATCGTTGGCACCTTCTAGGCGCTCGCGACCGCGAGCCACGGCCTCCATAGTCTTATTGAGAATAACTTCTAGTGTTGCAAGGCGGCCATCAATATATGCCTCTACCTCATCGCGTTCTTGAGCAGCAATATCTCGGGCATCATCGAGAATGCGCTGTGCCTCATCACGAGCAGATTGCACGATAGCTGTCTGCTCAACCATACGAGCAACATCTTCACGAGCAGTTGCAATCATAGATTCTGCACTAATGCGACCTTCCTCAATAATACGATCGCGATCTGAAATTATCTTTTCTGCTTCAAAGAGGTCAGATGGAAGAAACTCACGAGCACCTTCCAGGATTTCTAGCATCTCACCACGATGGACGACACATGAAGCGGAGAGAGGAACGCTGCGTGCCTCTTCAATGAGTGTGATCGCGGTATTGAGCTTCTCAATGGAATCCATAGTCATAGTTGCCTCGCCTTTACTGATCTGAACTTCGGTTGGCTGCTCGACTTTGCAGTGCAGCATGGACATTGGGTGGAACCATTGTGGAGACATCCCCGCCGTAGTAAGCGAGCTCCTTCACAATTGATGATGATAGAAATGAATGGGTAGGTGAAGTAGCCATAAACATGGTCTCAACGCCTGAGGCTTGAGTGTGAACTTGTGCCATTTGTAGTTCGTAATCAAAGTCTGTGACAGCTCTCAGACCTTTCACGATTGCTGTGACTCCATTGCTCTTGCAGTAGTCAACAAGTAATCCCGAACCTGAATCAACCTTCACATTGGGAAATCGGGAAACATTCGATGAGATCAGTTCCAACCGCTCTTCCACTGAAAATAGCCCGCTCTTCTTGCGATTGACAAAGACAGCGACGATTACTTCATCGAAGTGCTTGCTTGCTCTTTCGATGATATCTAGGTGTCCGTAGGTGATGGGATCAAAGGATCCAGGACACACAGCGCGCTTCATGAGGAGAACGCTAGCAAGGAGCCAGAGAGTTATCCATTTTCAGCGCCATCCTCGCTTGGAGTGGCATAGAAAATCGTCGCTTGACCATAGTTCTTCACGCGGAACTCTTCATATCCATATGGCCATGAGAGCTCCTTGACGCGACTATTGCGCTCCACGGCGATGACCGCAGATGGATGAAGGAAGGAGTTCTCTCGCAACTGAACGAGAATTTCAATCACATCAATATCGTCAACATCATATGGTGGATCGATATAGATGAAGTGATATCGGTACTGCGCCTTATCCCCCACAAACTTATGGGCACCCATGGTGTAGATGTGAAAGAGCCCAGCAAAATTTGCGCTTTTAATTGAATCGTAATTTGTTGCAATTGCCTTTGACGCTGCTTCATCCTTTTCAACTGCGTGAACAATCGCAGCTCCTCGTGAAAGAGCTTCGAGAGCAATAGCACCCGTACCTGCATAGAGATCGAGAACATGGAGTCCGTCAAAATCTCCAAACTCTGACATCAATGTTGAGAAGAGTGCTTCACGAGCACGATCTGAAGTCGGACGAGTTGCTGATGCAACTGCGTTAAGCGGTCTGCCTTTTGCCGCTCCTGCAATGATTCTCATACTTGCCTCAACTCTTATCTATATATTCAGATGCAGTATCTAACTCTAACTTCACCAAGGCCTTTTCCAGTGCTGGAAAATGCGAGAGACCTGCCTCCAATAGTGCGGAAGCCTCCGAGCGAGCAATCTCAATTAACTTCTCATCCCTGAGTACTCTCAACAGGCGCAGATGTGATCGAGTTCCTGATTGCTGAGTGCCCAACACATTTCCTTCTCTTCTCTGCTCCAGGTCAATACGCGAGAGTTCAAAGCCATCGTTAGTGGAGGCAACTGCCTCAAGGCGCTCTCGTGAAGGCGAATCTGCTGGAGTGTTCGTGACAAGAAGACATAGGCCTGGTGAAGTACCACGGCCGACTCGACCTCGAAGCTGATGGAGCTGAGAAACGCCAAAGCGATCTGCATCCATAATGACCATCAAAGTTGCATTGGGGACATCCACGCCGACTTCAATTACAGTAGTAGAAATTAGGACATCAAGTTCACCTGCTGCAAAAGCTTTCATGGTTTCATCTTTTATTTCAGCGCTCTGGCGCCCATGAAGGGGCGCGATACGCAATCCGTGAAGTGGTCCGCTCTGAAGTTCTGGTCCTAGTTCTTCCACCGCTGTGAGGGTGGAACTCTCTCCCTCTAGAAATTCAAAATCAGCATCCTCTGAAACTCCCGCGCTAATGCGTGGGGCGACGATATAAACCTGATGGCCTTGAGCCACCTCCTCGCGCATTCGTTCCCATGTACGAAGAAGAAAGTGAGGTTTTTCTGCAACAGGAACTAAATGTGTAGTGATGCTCTGACGCCCCAAAGGTAACTCTCTTAGAGTTGAGACATCGAGATCTCCAAAGACAGTCATCGCCACTGTGCGAGGTATAGGAGTTGCTGTCATCACTAGTAGATGGGGGCTTACATTTGCTTTTGCTCGAAGAGCATCTCTTTGCTCAACACCAAATCTATGCTGCTCATCCACAATAACTAGTGCTAAATCCTGAAATTCAACGCTCTCTCCCAAAAGTGCATGTGTTCCCACAACAATCCCAGCTGTTCCACTCTTTATTCGTGCGAGCACATCTCGCCTGGTTGACGCGCTCTGCGATCCTGTAAGCAGCACCACGCTTGTGGAATTTGCTGCGCTTCCCAGCATCCCACCTTCAGCTAAAGGTCCAAGCAATCGAGTGAAGGTTCGTAAGTGTTGGGCCGCAAGAACTTCTGTTGGCGCAAGGAGTGCTACTTGCCCACCGTTGTCGATCACCTGAAGCGCAGCACGCAGTGCAATCACAGTCTTTCCCGAACCCACTTCGCCTTGAAGAAGTCGATGCATAGGGTGCGAAGCAGAGAGATCTTCCGAGAGTTCTTCAGCAACTGCCTTCTGACCAGCGGTGAGCTCAAATGGCAGCTGTGAATCAAGAGCTTCTAGAACTCCACCGCCCCGCAAAGGTCGGGAAACTGCTTCCAGCGCCTTTAAATCTTCTTTTCTCTTGAGCAAGAGGAGTTGCAGCAGTAGCGCTTCATCAAATGTGAGGCGAGCACGAGAAAGTTCAGCAGAATCTAAATCGACAGGGTGGTGTATTTGAGCAATCGCTTGTTGCAATGTTGGATATTTCAATTTTTCTAGCACTGGACTTGGAATTGGATCCTCGAGATCTTCAAGTGCCCCTAGAGCTAAATCTATTGACTGAGCTACTTTCCATGAAGGAAGTTTTCCGCTGGACGGATAAAGTGGCAGATACTTGCCTGCGAAATTATCGACCGCTGTATCAACATCGCTGCCATCAGGTAGCAGTTCATATTCAGGATGAGAGAGTTGGCGCTTTCCACTAAAGACTCCCACTTTTCCAGCAAAGAGTCCCTGTCTTCCCACTTTGAGTTCTCGCTCGCGCCATGCTTGATTAAAGAAAGTCAGAGAGAGCTTGGCGGTTCCATCGGTGACAACTACTTCTAGAAGATTGCCTTTGCGTTGAGAGAAGCGCCGCGTCTGAACACTAAAGATCTCAGCGAGAATAGTGACTTCATCCCCTTCGCCGAGTGCTGCGATGTCGCTGAGTTCTCCTCGCACGAGGTAGCGGCGCGGAAAGTGGTGGATCAAGTCGCCGACGGTTTTGTAACCGAAGATACCTGTGAATGCCTTCGCTGTCTTATCTCCGACCACAGCACTGAGCTTGGAGTCGAAGGTGGCCATGGCGTTATTCTCTCGTGAGTACGACACTATGTGAGTATTGAAGCCATGCTGCGTGTGTAATAACTATGAGAATTCTCTCGCGGCAGGCGTGATTGATTACCTTCTGCACACGCTCGCTTAAGGAACTATCAAGATGTTCCAACGGCTCATCCAGAATAAGGATGGGAGCCTTTGACAGGAGCGCTCTGGCAATCGACACTCGCTTGGCTTCTCCGCCTGAAATGGCACGACCAAATTCCCCCAATAATTCATCGAGTGAGATCGAGCTGAGTTCAAGCCTGTCCACAATCGCCTGCAGTTCCGCATCACTTGCATCTGGATTGCCAATGCGTAGATTTTCGCGCAAAGTCGTATTAAAGATGTGACCCCCTTGCAAGGTGCCAGAAATCACGCCAGTCTCCAGGTTCGATACCTCGATGCCGCCTACCGTGATGGAACCTTCGTAGGGAGCAAAACCAAAGAGCGCAGCTGCCAGAGTGGATTTGCCCACACCGCTAGGACCAGAGATGACGAGTACATCTCCGGGGCTTACTCTTACTGAAATCGGAGCAACTATCGGGTGATCCCAGAATGCAGAGCAACCCTTTAATTCAAGTTCCAACCCCTTTGGCCTCACATAACTTGTTGGTTCACTTTGAGGCAGTGCTCTGAGTTCATCGACTCGCTGAGTTGCTCTTCTATTTTTTCCTGCAATAAATAAATTGGGAAACCATGTTGTGTAACCCTCGAATCCCACAAGAAGCAGGAAGATAGACATAGAGACATCAATGGCAGATATTGCATCTTGCGAGTATCCGATCCACGCCGATCCCACAAGGGCTGCACCGAGCGAGAAAATTGCTATCGCCTGCAAAACGCTGATTCGCTTAAACAGAACAGCCTCAGCTTCTCGCAGTGACTCGGTCGCGTCGTGGAGTTGCTTGCGAAGAAGTTCACCATATCCATACACCTCTGCCTCTATCGAAGCTTGAGAGGCAGCGCCGATAGATCGTGCGTAATCAGATTCACCATCTTCGAGCAATAATGCAATGGGGTCGATCAGGCGATGAGTAAGCAGTGGAATCAACACCGCATAAATGAAAAGCAGGGGAATGACCACAAAGAGATAGGAGGGCTCTATCCAGTAAGCAATAAGAAATACCGTTGCACCTGAGATTGCTGCGGCAAATTGCGGAAGGGTGATGCGTAGATAATATTCTTGGGCCCTCTCCACATCATCAATAGCTGACTTCACATTCCCAGCAATATCTTCTTTATTGAGTCTTCCTGCAAGGGCGGTGAAAATCTCTCGACGAATCGATGAGAGCTTTAAGAAGATGGCTTCGTGACTTATAACTCTCTCGCCGTAGCGAGCAACTGAGCGTGAAATTCCAAAGAATCTCACCAACACAATAGAGACGCCCAGTACCAAGATGGGAGGGTGTTGTGCTGCCATAGTAATTAACCAAGCACTCGACACAGTAAGCCCAGTGCCACCAATAAGAGCTGCAGCACCCAAGACAATTGCTAGGGGCATTGCCCATTTTGCTTTCATCGCTGCACCATCTCAATTTCTTCTGCGCCTTCAATGCGGTGATCTGGTGCGTGCAGAACGGCAATCACGATGCAGCCTTCTTTCGCTTTCTTTGAAAGCAGGTTCAAAATGTGTTCTGCTGATTCTGGATCTAAATCTGCAGTGGGTTCATCGGCGATAACAAGTGCGGGTCTGCGAATAAGTGCTCGTGCAATAGCTATCTTTCTTATCTGACCACCAGAGAGTTCAGCGCTCTTCTCCCCTAATCCACCAATGCGAGTATCCAGCCCTGAGCCAAGGGAAGAAAGTTCAAGTCCTGCATCAATCAGCGCCTGGGTGATGTCTGCATCAGTAAGAGCGCCATCAACCAAATGGAAGAGTTCTCTCAGAGTTCCTGATGTCAATGATGGAAGTTGTGGAATCCAACCAATTAACCGATGAAGTTGAGAGGTCTCATATTCGCAAAGATCGAAGCCATTGAGAGATATTCCACTTGCTCGAGTAATTCCCAACAGCTGACTGAGAAATGTCGTCTTTCCTAAGCCCGAACCCCCGCGAATCACCACAGCGTTACCAGCCCTCACAGATAAAGCAGGCAATGTGGAATTAACTCCTTCAAATGGCGGACTCCATTGGCTCCATTGAATACTTTCTATTCTTTGAACTGGTCTTACTCCCCCAGTATTGAGCGGTTGATCGTTCTGAATTATGGCGGTGAGCTCTGAAAGTGCAGCCCCACCATCAGCGGAGGCATGAAAGAGCGATGCTGCATTTCTGAGTGGAAAATAAATCTCTGGAGCAAGAACGAGAATCACGAGGGCTGGAAAGAACTGCATCGAATCATTGACCAGGCGAAGTCCCACAGAGACTGCGATCACTGCAACAGAGATAGTGGCTGCAAGTTCCAATACCAATGCCGATAGGAATGAGATGCGAAGCACCTTCATCGTCTCTTGCGTGTAGCGATCTCCCATCTCCTCAATTCGCTCTCCCTGACTCTTCAACCTTCCAAAGATAGACAAGGTGTGGATGCCGCGGAGTGAGTCCTCAAAATACTTTCCTAGTGTGCCCAACGACTGCCATTTAGCGCTGACAGCTTCGCTTGTATATCGCCCTATAAGCGCTCCAAAGAATGGAATCAGGGGCAAGGTGAGGATTGCGATAAGAGCCGAAAGCCAATCCCGTACAGCAATTGCCACAATCACTGCAAACGGAGTGATGGACGCAGAGAATATCTGTGGCAGAAAACGCGCAAGATATATATCCAGTGAATTTCCACCTTTAATGAGGAGGGTGGTGATTTCTGAGGACGAGTGCGAAATGACAATCGAAGGTGATGTGAGAACCTTTGAGCGCAATGCAGATTTAAGTTCACTCGCTTTGCCAGATGCCCATCGATCAAAGAGTGAAGTCCATGCACCTCGGAACGCCCACAGGATGGCAAGGACGATGATGTGTTCCATCACGCTGGGGTGGTTATAAATAATCCCCACAATGATGGAAGCAATAAGAAAAGCATTTGCTAAAACGATTGCTGTAGAGACGAGTGCTCCCAGAATCGCACCGAAGAAAAGTTTGCGGCTACTGCCTAAAGAGAGCAGTAGCCGCAAGTCTTGTAACTTCACTGGTGCAATATATGCGAGGTGCTATCCAGAATTCCCTTTTCAGGATTAACAATCTGGTGTGCACTCACGCGCTTTCTAAATACCCAGTATGTCCATCCCTGGTAGACCAAGACCAATGGAGTCATGATCAGTGCAACGACGGTCATTACCTTGAGAGTGTAGGGAGTGCTCGCTGCATTGGTGATAGTCAGATCAAATCGAGAGTCAATTGAACTTGGCATCACTCGGGGATAAAGGGCATAGAAGAGAGTTGCCACAAATGTTGCGATGGTGGCGGCAGAGAAGATAAATGCCCAGCCTTCACGCACCTTGAGTGTGGCAAGAAGTCCTGCCACCCACAGAAGAGCAACTGCTATTGAAAGTCCGAAGACCAGACCATTGAACTCAGGCAGAGAGATATTTGTCCATGCCAAGAAGCTCACGGCAGCAACTGCAGCAATGAGACCGAGTTTGAGTGCCAGGGCGCGTGATCTCTCACGAATTTCCCCATCAGTCTTCAACGCCAAGAAGACCGCTCCGTGTGTGAGGAATACGGTGAGAGTGACCACGCCACCCAAGAGTGCATAAGGATTGAGGAGATTGAAGAATCCACCCACATATTCCAGATTCTTATCTGCTGACATCTCAATAGGAACGCCACGCACGATATTGGCAAAGGCCACTCCCCAGAGCAGCGCTGGTATAAATGATGCGCTCACTATTGCAACATCCCAACGCTGACGCCATTGCGCCTTTCCATACTTGCTGCGGTATTCAAATGCCACACCGCGCACAATCAGACTTACAAGGATAAGAAAGAGTGGGATATAGAAACCACTAAAGAGAGTTGCATACCACTCTGGAAATGCCGCAAAGGTGGCTCCACCAGCAACAAGAACCCAGACTTCATTGCCATCCCAGACAGGGCCGAGGGTCGTCAGTACCGCACGACGATCAGCTTCATTCTTGGAGACAAAGGGAAGGAGAACTCCTACGCCGAAATCAAAACCTTCGAGGATGAAATATCCCACCCATAACACTGCAATGAGAAGGAACCATGTTGTTTCAAATGACATTGTCGTATTCCTTTCCTAGTAACTCATCACGAGTGGTTTGTCGGCGCTGCCGCCAAACTCTGGATTTTCATAATCTACTTCTGGAGCAGGTCCTAACTTGATGACTTTAAGAGTCAGACCAACTTCAATGACTGCCAATACTCCATAGAGAAGAGTGAAGACAATCATGGTGAAGAGCACACTTCCTGCTGAGACAACTGCGCTCACGCCATCTGCAGTCTTAATCAGACCGAATACCGCCCAAGGTTGACGAGCTGTTTCTGTGAATATCCAACCAAAAGAAGTTGCCAACAGCGGGATAAATGGAAGTGTCGCCATGGAGCGCAGGAACCACTTGCCTTGAGGAAGTTCTCCCCCACGGCGAGTTCTCCATAGGACAAAGATTGCAAGGAAGAATGCAAGGGCTCCAAAACCGATCATGAGTCGGAATGACCAATATGCCAAAGGAATATTTGGTGTGTAGTTTCCAGGTCCGTAAGTCTGTTCGTATTCGGCCTGTAAATCATTGACGCCCTTAACAGTGGAGTTGAAATCTCCGGTTGCAAGAAATGAGAGCATGGAAGGAATATCGATCTGGAAGACAGATCGTGAACCATCAAGTGTTCCCACAGTGAAGAGTGAAAACGGTGCTGATTCTGTAGTGTCATAGAGCGCTTCAGCTGCCGCCATCTTCATAGGCTGCTGAGTGGTCATAACTTTGCCAATCACATCTCCTGTGACTCCGATAAGAACGAATGAGATGATGACGGTGATGAGACCCAATTTCAAAGTGGGTCTTGCCATCTCCACATCTTTCTTCTTCAAGATCAGATATGCAGAAATTCCTGCCATAAATGCACCTGCAGCAAAAGCTGCAGAAGGGATTGTGTGCAGGAATGTGACAACTGCAGTCTTTTGAGTTAATACTTCAAAGATATTTGTGAGCTCTGCACGATGCTTCTCTGGGTTAATTTTGTAGGCCACAGGATGTTGCATCCATGAATTGGCCGCCAAGATGAAATAAGCAGAGAAAAGTGTCCCAAAAGATGCAAGCCAGATTGTTGTAAGGTGAACCTTCTTAGGAAGTCTGTCCCAGCCAAATATCCATAAACCAAGGAAAGTGCTCTCAAGGAAGAAGGCAAGAAGGCCTTCCATTGCAAGAGGAGCGCCGAAGATATCTCCCACAAATCGTGAATAAGAGGACCAGTTCATTCCGAACTGAAACTCTTGAACTATTCCTGTCACAACGCCAATGGCGAAGTTGATCAGGAAGAGCTTGCCAAAGAATTTGGTAGCTCGTAAATATTTAAGGTTATTCTTTCGATACCACGCTGTTTGGAGGCCTGCCACTAAGAATACAAGGCCGATTGTGATCGGCACGAAGAGGAAGTGGTAGACGGTCGTGATTCCGAACTGCCACCGTGCGAGGTCGAGGGCTTCCATGGGGCAATCGTGTCCCCCTCACGGTCAGCACGATTCCGGCTTCAGTCCGCATTCGGCGGGACTTTGGTCCTGACTTGTAGAGTCCGCTGGGTCATGGGTTCTGCAACGTCAAAGGTGCGCTCAGGTCCCCTGCTGTGGGTCAACCTCGTCATCGTCTGGATCGTCTGGGGATCCACGTACATCGGAATCCTCTTCGCTACGGAGACGATCCCGCCCTTCCTCGCCATGGGGAGTCGCTTTCTCGTCGCCTTCGTGATCATGGCCGTCATCACCGGGGTCTTCCGGGGCTGGTCCGCGCTGCGCGTGACGCGCCGCCAGTGGGCAAGTGCGAGCTTCATGGGTGTCGCACTGCTGGGTGTCGGGCTCGGCACCGTCGGACTCGCGCAGGACTACGTGCCTACCGGTGTCATGGCACTCATCATCGCGTCCACTCCGCTCACGATCGTCATCTGGCGCGTCATCACCGGAGATCGACCAGCTCGGCTCACGCTCGTCGGTGTCGTGGTCGGCCTGGTCGGTAT
>CALEZA010000110.1 GCA_937927965.1 uncultured Candidatus Planktophila sp. | reverse complement strand
AGCGGGTGTCTCAAAGGCACACGCCGATGTTGTTCTAATTTCAGGTCATGACGGCGGCACTGGTGCATCACCACTGACTTCACTCAAGCATGCAGGAGCTCCTTGGGAGTTAGGTCTTGCGGAAACTCAGCAAACACTTCTCCTCAACGGCTTGCGTGATCGGATTGTTGTTCAAACTGATGGTCAGCTAAAAACTGGTCGCGATGTTGTTATTGCAGCTCTCCTCGGTGCTGAGGAGTATGGCTTTGCAACAGCGCCACTTGTAGTCTCAGGTTGCATCATGATGCGCGTGTGTCACTTGGATACATGCCCTGTTGGAGTGGCAACGCAGAATCCAGAACTGCGTAAGCGTTTTTCAGGTAAGCCTGAATTCGTGGAGACATTCTTTGAATACATTGCCGAGGAGGTTCGCGAAATTCTCGCATCCCTTGGATTCCGCACCCTTCAAGAAGCCATTGGTCATGTTGAATTCTTGGAGACTAAGGCAGCAGTCGACCACTGGAAGGCAAGCGGACTAGATCTTGCTCCACTTCTTGTTCGTCCAGATGTTGACTCTGATCTCTACTGCACCACAACTCAAGATCATGGGTTGGCAGCAGCACTTGATAACACCTTGATTGAGTTAGCAAAACCAGCGCTTGAAAAGGGCGAAGCTGTTCGAATTGACTTGCCGGTGAGAAATGTCAATCGCACGGTGGGCACAATGCTTGGAGCTGAGATCACACGCAAGTACGGTGCAGAGGGGCTTCCAAAAGGAACGATTGATATCACTCTCCACGGTTCTGCTGGACAATCATTAGGCGCCTTCACTCCTCGCGGAATGTCTATTCGACTTTATGGAGATTCCAATGATTATGTTGGCAAAGGCATTTCGGGCGGACGAGTAATCGTTCGGCCAGATGAAAAAGCCACTTTCCCATCCGAAGAGAATGTCATCGCAGGAAATGTCATTGGATATGGCGCAACTTCTGGCGAAATTTATATTCGCGGATTGGTGGGAGAGCGTTTCTGTGTTCGTAACTCAGGCGCTACAGCGGTAGTTGAAGGCGTGGGAGATCACGCTCTTGAATATATGACAGGTGGAAAGGTCATCATCCTTGGCCGCACAGGTCGCAATATCGCTGCAGGCATGTCAGGAGGTCGCGCCTTTGTGCTCGATCTCAATTCAGCTCTTGTGAATGCAGACATGGTGGATGTCTTGGCGGTTCCTCAAGATCAACGCGATGAACTCAAGTCAATAATCTCTGATTTCGAAGTAGAGACTGGTTCAACAGTGGCTTCAGCTCTTCTTGCAGATTGGGATAACGCAATCAATCGTTTCTCAATGATTATGCCACGCGACTATGCACGAGATCGGAAGAGCGTCGTGTAGGGAAAGAGTGTCTTCGCCTGTGTAGATC
>CALEZA010000109.1 GCA_937927965.1 uncultured Candidatus Planktophila sp. | reverse complement strand
AAGGCTGCTCCAAAGCGCCGCAAGAAGGCTGCTGCTAAGCCAGCTGCAAAGAAGGTTGCTAAGCGCAAGCCAGCAGCTAAGAAGGCAGCTCCAAAGCGCAAGAAGGCTGCTAAGAAGAAGTAATTTATTACTTATAAAAAACCCCGCCACTGTATGTGGCGGGGTTTTTTATTTCCTTACAAATAATATTAACTAAATCTCTTCTGTCTTAACGCGCTCTGCAATGCGTTCAAATATTTCTGCCAAAACTTTTTGATCATTCTTATCGAGTGCATCAAGAAATCTATATCGCACACTTGCCACATGATCAGGAGCCGCAGCCACAATGGCCTTCCAGCCTTTGGCGGTCATCACAGCAAAAGAGCCTCTCTTATCGACAGGACAGGCCTCTCTCTTGACCCAGCCAGCCTTCTCCATCACCTTGATACGGTGAGATAGGCGTGAGCGGGAGACCATAGAGAGCTCAGCAAGTTCAGACATTCTCATACGGCGATCTGGGGCATCGCTAAGTTGTGCCAGGACTTCATAATCTGCCATCGAGAGTTCATGGGCAGCTAAGTCGTCATCGAGGGCTTCGAGCAGGCGGCGGCTGGCGATAATGTAGCGTCGCCAAGCCTTCATCTCTGAAGGATTTAACCAGCGAGGTGTTGTACCGTTTTGCTCTGCCATAGAGCAATGATACGACATTAGTTAAACTTTCAACTATCTTCCAACGAAAGCGAGCCCCGTAGTGAGCAGATCAGGTATTGACCGTTCCTTCATGAAGTCATCTGTGCGTCCCCAAGATGACCTCTTTCGCCACTTCGCAGGAGATTGGTTGGATAACTACGAGATTCCAGCAGATCGTGCAAGCGATGGCGTGAGTCGCACCCTCTATGACACAGCTGAAATCCAAGTCCGTGAAATTATCGAGAGCGCATCAGGGGAAGGTGAAGCTCAGAAAATTGGCGATCTCTATAAATCTTTTATGGATACAGATGCCATCATCGCTCGAGGCCTCACTCCATTAACAGAAGATCTCGCAGCAATCGATGCCATCTCCGACCTACCTTCCTTTATCACCACAATGGGGCGACTTGAAAAACAAGGTGTCGGAGGAATCTTTGGAGCAGCTATCTATGCCGATGCCATGGATTCCCAGAACAATATCTTTCACATTGGCCAAGGTGGAATCTCACTTCCCGATGAGGCCTACTATCGTGAAGAGCAGTACCAACCAATTCGTGAAGCCTTTCTCGCCCATGTGAAGCGGATGGGCGAATTGACGGGTGTGCCATTGGTGGCGCAAGAAATTCTTGATCTTGAGACAGAGATTGCTTCCCATCACTGGGATCAGGTTAAAGATCGTGATGCCACATTGACCTATAACAAAACCACTCGCGCAGAGCTAGAAGAGCTAGCACCGAATCTGCATTGGGATCTCTGGGCTAGCGCTTCGGAGATTCCGGCTGTGGCATTTGATAGCCTCAATATCCACGAACCATCCTTCTTTAGCGGCATATCTGCCATGCTCGCCGACTTTGATTCTCGTCGTGAAATTTGGAAATCTTGGCTCAAGTGGAATCTGATTGATTCCAGTGCTGCCTATCTCACAGATGATCTGGTCAATCAGAACTTCGCCTTCTATGGCACCACTCTTTCTGGTACACCGCAGATCCGCGAGCGCTGGAAGCGTGGAGTCTCACTGGTGCAAGGCTCATTAGGTGAGGCTATTGGCAAGGTCTATGTGGGGCTTTACTTCCCACAAGAGGCAAAGGCTGCAATGCTCGAGCTCGTTGACTATCTCATCCAGGCATATCGCCAGAGCATCACAGAGCTAGATTGGATGTCAGATGCCACTAAGGAGAAAGCTCTTGAGAAACTCTCGAAATTTACTCCCAAGATTGGCTATCCAGATAAGTGGCGGGATTACTCAACCTTAGAGATTAAGGCAGATGACCTCATCGGCAATCTCCGTCGCATAGCAGCCTTTGGCCATGCCTATGCTGTGGCAAAGATTGGAAATCCTGTCGATCGCGATGAGTGGCATATGACTCCTCAGACAGTAAACGCCTACTACTCCCCGCTGATGAATGAGATTGTTTTCCCAGCGGCAATCTTGCAGCCACCATTTTTTGATATGACCGTCGATATCGCCGCTAATTACGGAGGCATTGGCTCAGTTATTGGCCACGAAATCGGTCATGGCTTTGATGACCAAGGATCGAAATATGATGGTGATGGAAATATGGTCGATTGGTGGGTCGATAGCGATCGTGAAGCTTTTGAATCACTTGCGGGTAAGTTGATTGAGCAATTTGATGCTCTCTCACCTGCTGCAACCCCTGATATCCATGTCAATGGCGCCTTTACCGTGGGTGAGAACATTGGAGACCTCTCAGGCCTTGAAATCGCTTACAAGGCCTACAAACTCGCTCTCAAGGGGCAAGAAGCACCTGTGATTGATGGATGGACAGGCGATGAACGCTTCTTCCTCTCCTATGCCCAGGCCTGGCGTGGAAAGAACCGTCCCGAGGAGATTCGTCGTCGTATTGCAACAGATCCTCATTCACCAGATGAGTTCCGTTGCAACCAGATTGTCCGCAATCTCACCCCTTTCTATGAGGCATTTGGGGTCACTGAATCTGACCAGATGTGGCTTGCGCCTTCAGAGCGAGTTCGCATCTGGTAAAGGCTAGAATCTGACCATTGCACGGTTAACACCTACAGAAATCGTTAAGGAGTACTCATGAAGAACCTCAGCACCAAGAAGAAGGTCATTATCGGTATCGCTCTGATCGCCGTCCTGGGCATTATCCGCTCAGTGACAAATGGCGGAGATGAGCTTCCTGCAGATAAGTCCACTCTCGTCGAGGAAGTAGCACCTGTTGCGACTATCGCCTTTGATACGCCTCTCGACCTTGGTGGTGGAGTATTCGTAACAGTCGCATCTCCTGTGCGCTTTACACCAACAACATTTATGACCAATATCGATCAGAAGCCAAAGACTTCAAACTCATTCCAGGTCACAATTAAGAATGGTGGAAGCACTCCTCTAGATTTCACAACTGTCTCACTCGTTGCAGCATCAGGTGAGAATGTTTGCTTCGATGTTCTGGGAGATCTCGATATCAATGGAGCTCCTACAGAGGCACTTGCAGCTGGCGCTACAACCACTTACACATATGGTGTTGGTTGCCAGGCAGCAGCAGGAGATCCACTAAGCCTGACAGTTCAGATTGGTGAGTCAAAGGTTGCAGTAGAAGGTAAGCTCGCTTAAGTACTTCCAATAAAAAAGCCCCGCACCATATAGTGCGGGGCTTTTTTATACCTCTTTTTAATCTTCTGGGAAGTGGCAGGCGATGCGATGGTTTGTGCCAATCTGCATCAACTGTGGAACTTCAGTGCGGCAACGGTCTTGCGCCTTCCAGCAGCGAGTATTAAAGACACATCCTGCTGGTGGATTCACAGGGCTTGGAAGATCTCCCTGCAAGATGATGCGTTCACGAGCGCGACCAATCTTTGGATCTGGAACTGGTACAGCTGAGAGAAGCGCCTTTGTGTATGGGTGGCGTGGGTGGCTAAAGAGATCGACCTTATCTGCCTCTTCCATCACCTTGCCGAGATACATCACGATTACGCGATCTGAGATGTGCTGCACGACAGAGAGGTCGTGAGCGACAAAGATGTAAGCCATCTTAAATTCATCTTGAAGATCTTCAAGAAGGTTTACAACCTGCGCCTGGATAGATACATCCAGAGCCGATACTGGCTCATCTGCAACGATGAGCTTTGGCTTGAGAGCAATTGCTCGAGCAACGCCAATACGCTGGCGCTGACCACCTGAGAACTCGTGTGGATAGCGGTTGATGTGCTCTGGGTTAAGGCCCACTCGAGCCATCAAACGCTGAACCTCTTCAGTGACTCCACCTTCAGGTGTAATCCCCTGGATTTGGAATGGAGCTGCAATGAGAGTTCCAACAGTGTGGCGTGGATTCAAAGAGGCAAAAGGATCCTGGAAGATCATCTGCATCTGAGCTCGGTAAGGCTTCATCTGCTTTGGCTTGAGTGGAGCGAGATCTTCACCCTCAAAGACAATTGAACCCTCAGTTGGCTCATAGAGCTTCAAGATGGTGCGTCCTGCAGTTGTCTTTCCGCAGCCTGACTCACCCACAAGACCCACTGTTTGGCCAGCGTTGATTTCAAGGTCGATACCATCGACGGCCTTTACAACGCCCTTAACCTTTGAGAATGCACCACCAGTTGTAGTTGGGAAGTGCTTCTTCAATCCTTCAATTTTCAGAAGTGGTTGGGTCATTTGCGGCCACCGATTTCTACGCGAGCTTTAACAAGTTCAGATTCTGGAAGGTGGCAACGAGAGAAGTGGTGATCACCCTTTTGCTCTAGCGTTGGCACAGTTGTGGCACAGAGATTTCCTGGCACGCGATCTGCAAAGACGCATCGAGCACGGAAGGCGCAGCCTTCAGGAAGGTGAATCAGTGATGGTGGCTGTCCAGGGATAGCTACCAAGCGAGAAGTCTCAAGTTGATCTACTCGTGGGATGGAGTTGAGAAGACCGATTGCATATGGGTGGTCTGGGCGATAGTAGATATCGTCGGCAGTGCCACTTTCAACAATCTTTCCTGCATACATCACATTCACGCGGTCTGCGACTTCAGCAACCACACCAAGATCGTGAGTGATCAAGATGAGAGCCATATTAAATTCTTTCTGCATATCTCTGATCAACTGAAGGATCTGAGATTGGACAGTCACATCGAGCGCTGTGGTTGGCTCATCTGCGATAAGAAGAGATGGATTGTTGATCAGTGCCATAGCAATCATCACACGCTGGCGCATACCGCCTGAGAATTGATGAGGATATTCATCCACTCGCTTGGTTGCAGCTGGAATACCGACGAGATCAAGCATTTCTATAGCTCGCTTCTTGCCATCTTCCTTGCTTCCCTCGTTATAGAGAGACCAGGCTTCAATCAACTGGTTTCCGATGGAGTAATAAGGATGGAGAGCCGACATTGGATCCTGGAAGATCATCGACATCGCCTTGCCGCGAAGCTTGCGGACAACCTCATCGTCAGCTGAAATCACATCG
>CALEZA010000108.1 GCA_937927965.1 uncultured Candidatus Planktophila sp. | reverse complement strand
CTGTCACTGCAGGTATGGCAATTTATGACACCATGCATTACATCAAGAATGATGTGGCAACAGTTGCAATGGGAATGGCGGCATCTATGGGCCAATTCCTTCTTACAGCAGGAGCGAAGGGCAAGCGCTATGCAACCCCACATGCACGCATCTTGATGCACCAACCACTCGGCGGAATTGGTGGAACAGCAACCGACATTCGCATTCAGGCAGAGCAGATGGCAATTACAAAGCGCACCATGTCTGAGCTCAATGCAAAGCACACAGGTCAGACTTTAGAAAAGATTATCGCTGACTCAGATCGTGATAACTGGTTCAGTGCACCTGAAGCACTTGAGTATGGATTTATCGATCACATTGCAAGCAATGATGGTCAGATTGCTGGAGGTAAGAAGTAATGAATAACGAAATTATCAACCGTTACATCCTTCCAACAATTGAAGAGAAGACTGCATACGGCACAAAGCACCTTGATCCATACACAAAGCTCTTCCAGGAGCGCATCATCTTCCTTGGTCAGTGGCTGGATGACACTGTTGCCAACGATGTGATGGCGCAGCTACTCACACTTGAATCAATGGATCCAGATCGCGATATCTCCATCTATATCAACGCCCCTGGCGGATCATTTAGTGCACTCACTGCCATCTATGACACCATGCAATTTGTTCGCCCAGATATTCAGACCATCTGTCTTGGTCAGGCGTCATCCGTGGCTGCAGTGATTCTTGCTGGTGGAACTAAGGGCAAGCGCTATGCACTTGAGCATTCACGCATCCTTCTTCATCAGCCATCTGCTGAAGGTGGGGGACAAGCATCTGATATCGAGATTCAGGCTAAGGAGATCATGCGTATGCGTGGACTTCTTGAGTCAATGATTGCTCGCCACACATCTCGCACAGTCGAACAGATTGAACAAGATATTGAACGCGACAAGATTCTTACCGCAGCTGAGGCTGTTGAGTATGGACTCGTTGATAAGGTTATGGCCTCACGAAAGGCTAAGCCTTCCGCATAAGTTCATTAGTTCTAGAAAGAGAGCCAGGTCGCAATGTTAAAGAAGTACTTTGCACCTGGTTCTCTCTTTTCCTATAAGGGCTATAGAAACTTCTTTATCTCAGGTCTGATTTTCGTTCTTGGATCATCTGCTTTTCCCATAGCACTCGCTGTGACTGTGCTTGATAATGGCGGCGATGCATCTGCTCTTGGTTTAATCCTTGCTGCCAGAGTCTTATCTGGAACCATCTTTATGCTCATTGGCGGAGTCTGGGCAGATCGCCTTCCACGCAAGTGGATCATGATTGGTGCTGACTCATTCCGTGCCGCATTGTGTATCGTCTTACTAATTGTCTCTGCCAATGATCTTCCACTCTGGGCAGTGGGCGTTCTCGTATTTCTGATGGGTCTTGGCGACTCCTTTGGAGCTCCAGCAGGTTCTGCGATTGTTCCTTCTCTTCTTCCTGATCACCTACTTCCTCAAGGAAATGTTGCCAAGGGAATTGTGGGCAAAGTCGGAACAATTGTGGGTCCAGGCCTTGGTGGACTATCAATCGCAATCGTGGGTGCAGATTGGACCTTTGCATTTATCGGCATCTTCTTCCTCATCGCAACTTCATTGATTTTCACCATCAACGAACCTCCGCGCCAAGAAATTCTTGAAGATAAACCCACCTTCCTCTTTGAACTGCGTGAAGGATTTAAGTTGGTCTGGGAGATTAAATGGATTGCTGCCTCAATTGCGATGGCATCTTTTCAATTGATGGTCATTGTTGCCGCAGAAACTGTCTTGTTACCAGTTATTACTCGTCGAGAGTTTGGCACAGACTCTGTCTTTGCACTCTCTGCTGCAGCATTTAGCTTGGGCGGAATGATTAGTGCGATTGTGGCAATCAAGTTAAAGACAAAGAAGCCTGGATTGCTTGCTATCTCATGGTGGGCACTCTTTGCGGTTGCTCCTCTTGTTCTAGCTTTTCCTATCAATGAAACGGTTGTGGTGGTGGGTTATCTCATTGCAGGCCTATCAATTGGAGGATGGGAGGCCTACTGGGTCACTTCAGTGCAGCGAGAAGTGCCTCAAGATATGCAAGGTCGTGTCTTTAGCATCGATATGGTGGGCTCTGGTGGCTTGATGCCCATCGGAATGGCGCTAGTTGGACCTGCTGTTGCACTGATGGGGGAGCGCACATTCCTTCTGGGGGCCATCGTGTTCCATGTATTGATTTGTTATTTGGTACTTCTGGTTCCTGGTGTGGCTGAGATGAGAGATCCTCGTCGAAGAGTTGAAGACGATTCCACCCAGAACGATTCCACCCAGAACGATTCCACTAAGAGCGAACAAAGTCAGGCGTAATTCACCACACATCGTGGGCCAATAAAAACTATATTTACACCCATGTCCACAAAAATTGGCGAGGCTAACGACCTCTTGAAGTGCTCCTTCTGCGGCAAGACCCAGAAGCAGGTAAAGAAGCTTATTGCAGGTCCTGGCGTTTATATTTGTGATGAGTGCATCGATCTCTGTAATGAAATCATTATTGAAGAACTCACTGAACAGAGCTCATCTGGATTTTCAGAACTACCAAAGCCGCAGGAGATTTTTGAATTCCTCGATCAATATGTAATTGGTCAAGATCGTGCAAAGAAGTCTCTCTCTGTCGCTGTGTATAACCACTACAAGCGAGTTCAAACAGGCGCATCACGCGGTGAAGATGGAATTGAACTCGCAAAGTCAAACATCCTTCTTCTTGGTCCAACTGGATGCGGCAAGACTCTTATGGCACAAACTCTTGCACGCATGCTCAATGTTCCGTTTGCAATTGCAGATGCAACTGCACTCACAGAGGCTGGATATGTGGGAGAAGATGTTGAAAATATTCTTCTCAAGCTTCTGCAAGCTGCAGATTATGATGTGAAGAAGGCTGAGACTGGAATTATCTACATCGATGAAATCGATAAGGTTGCTCGCAAAGCTGAGAACCCATCTATTACAAGAGATGTTTCAGGTGAAGGTGTTCAGCAGGCACTGCTAAAGATTATTGAAGGAACAGTTGCATCTGTCCCACCTCAAGGTGGTCGCAAGCACCCACATCAAGAGTTCATCCAGATCGACACAACCAATGTTCTCTTTATCGTCGGTGGTGCATTCGCAGGTCTCGACAAAATTATTGAAGCTCGCACAGGAACTTCAGGTGTTGGATTCAATGCTGAAATTTCTGCTCCATCAGAGCGAAATACGAAGGACATCTTTGGTGATGTGATGCCAGAAGATCTTCTTAAGTTTGGAATGATTCCAGAGTTTATTGGTCGCCTTCCAGTTCTTACTTCTGTGGAGAATTTGGATAAGCCAGCACTTATGCAGATTTTGACAGAGCCAAAGAACGCACTTGTGAAGCAGTATCAGAAGCTCTTCAACCTTGATGATGTGAACTTGGAATTTACAACCGATGCCCTTGATGCGATTGCAGATCTCGCTCTTGCTCGTGGCACAGGAGCACGCGGTCTTCGTGCGATTATGGAATCTATCCTGTTGGGTGTGATGTATGAGGTTCCAAGCCGCACCGATATTGGCAAGGTCGTCATTGAGAAGGCATGCATTGAATCTGGTGCTCCAGCTACATTGGTGGAGCGCACAGGCGATATTCCAAAGCGTGCACGCCGTGAGAAGAACTCTGAAGAGAAGAGCGCGTAAAAAGTCACTGTAGACTGCGCTCATGACGAAGCGCGAACTCGCTCCATCCTTTACCCCAGCAGATATTGAGGCACGCCTCTATTCTCACTGGGTTGAATCGGGTTACTTCACAGCAGATTCTTCATCTCCTAAAGAGCCGTTCACAATCGTTATCCCTCCTCCCAATGTGACTGGAAATCTCCACATTGGGCATGCACTTGATCAGACTCTTCAAGATTGTTTGACTCGAATGAAGCGCATGCAGGGGTATGAAGCTCTCTGGTTGCCAGGAATGGATCACGCAGGTATTGCAACACAAAATGTTGTTGAGAAGCAGTTAGCAGCTCAAGGTCTTACTCGACATGACTTAGGTCGTGAAGAGTTTGTTAAGAAGGTGTGGGAGTGGAAGGCAGAATCTGGTGGACAGATTCTTGGCCAGATGAAGCGCCTTGGAGATTCAGTCGATTGGTCTCGCGAGGCATTTACTATGGATGCCATTCTTTCTCAGGCAGTTCTAACTATTTTTAAGAAGCTCTATGACGCAGAATTGATTTATCGCGCAGAGCGAATTATTAACTGGTGCCCTCGTTGCCTCACAGCACTTTCTGATATTGAAGTTGAGCATAGCGATGATGAAGGAGAGTTGGTCTCCATCAAGTATGGCTCAGGTGGCTCTGAGATTATTGTTGCCACCACTCGTGCTGAGACGATGCTCGGTGACACAGCAGTTGCAGTTCATCCAGATGATGAACGATATTCACACATGATTGGCAAAACTGTCACTGTTCCTCTCATCAATCGTGAGATTCCCGTGGTTGCTGATTCTCATGTGGATCCAGCATTTGGAACTGGCGCCGTGAAGGTGACACCTGCTCATGATCCAAATGACTTTGAGATTGGATTGCGTCATTCACTCGCCAATATTGTGATTCTTGATGCAGATGCCAAGGTAATCAACACCAAAAGTGCATTCGATGGCATGGATCGCTATGAAGCACGCAAGGCTGTTGTTGATGCTCTCCGCGCAGAAGGTCGCATTGTCGCTGAGAAGCGTCCATATATTCACGCGGTTGGCCATTGCTCACGGTGCGATACAACAGTTGAACCTCGCCTTTCAAAGCAGTGGTTTGTAAAGGTTGCACCACTTGCAAAGGCAGCAGGAGATGCTGTTCGTGATGGACGCGTAGTTATTGAACCAGCAGAACTTGCTCCTCGTTACTTTGATTGGATCGACAACATGCATGACTGGTGTATTTCACGCCAGCTCTGGTGGGGTCATCGAATCCCTGTTTGGTATGGACCAAATGGAGAGGTTGTCGTTGTTGGACCAGGCGAGAGTGCACCAGCTGGTTATGAGCAAGATCCTGATGTTCTCGACACATGGTTCTCTTCTGCGCTCTGGCCATTCTCAACGCTCGGTTGGCCAAATAACACAGATGATTTGAAGAAGTTCTATCCGACAAGTGTGCTTGTCACAGGTTATGACATTCTCTTCTTCTGGGTTGCTCGCATGATGCTCTTTGGTCTCTTCGCGATGGATGGAGTACCTCCATTTGGAACAATTGTTCTCCATGGACTTGTGCGCGACCAATTCGGCAAGAAGATGTCTAAATCTCGCGGCAATGTTGTGGACCCACTTGAGTTCATTGATAAATACGGTGCCGATGCACTTCGCTTTACTTTGGCAAGAGGAGCAAATCCTGGAAAGGATCAAGCTCTTGCAGAAGATTGGGTCGCTGGATCTCGTAACTTTGCTACCAAGCTATGGAATGCAACTCGCTTTGCGATGATGAATGGTGCAACAGTAGAAGGAGAGCTTCCCGAGCTCTCATCACTGAATGCAATTGATAAGTGGATTCTTTCTCGTTTAGCTGAAACCACAGCTGAATACAGCGAGCTTCTCTCCACATATGAGTTTGCTCGCGCCAGTGAAGTTATTTATCACTTTGCCTGGGATGACCTCTGTGACTGGTATCTAGAGCTATCCAAGGAGGCATTTGCTTCAGGAATCGCTGCATCAACACAGAGGGTGTTAGGTCATGTTTTAGATCAACTTTTCCGTCTTCTCCATCCAGTCATGCCGTTTATTACAGAAGAGCTCTGGACCACCTTCACAGGAGGCCAGACTTTGATGACCGCAGTGTGGCCTCTTTCTCACGCTTCGCATGTTGATAAAGAATCTGAGTCAACAGTTGCACAATTGCAGCGCGTTATTACTGAGGTGAGACGATTCCGCAATGACCAAGGTGTGAAGCCAAGCCAGAAGATTCCTGGTCGCTTTATTGCACCTGCAGATGTTGCTGAGTATGCATCCGCTATGGCGTTTCTTCTCAAACTCGAATTAGGTGAATTCACACCGAGTGCATCAGTTGAAATCGGTGCTATTAAGTGCGAACTCGATCTTTCAGGAGCTGTTGATGTTGCAGCAGAGCGCACCCGTCTTGAGAAAGATTTAGCGGCTGCAAAGAAAGATTTAGCAACTGCTGAGGTTAAACTCAATAATGAAGGTTTCATGGCGAAAGCTCCAGAGAGCGTTGTGAAAGAGATTCGTGAGAGAGAAGCTGTAACAAAGGCTGATATCGAACGAATCACGGCGCAGTTGGCTGCACTCAAGTAATGAGCACCGTTTCACCTGAAGATCAGGAGCGCATCGACGCGATTGAGCAGGCGCTTCTCAAGCGCTGGCCTGAGACTCGCATCGCTCCCACTTTAGAGCGCATCGCAGCACTCGTTGATGTCTTAGGTTCTCCACAACTTTCCTATCCAACGATTCATATTGGTGGAACCAACGGCAAGACCACCACATCACGGATGATTGACTCGCTCCTGTTTGAAATGGGACTTCGCACAGGACGCTTCACTTCTCCACACCTGGAGAGCTATCTTGAGAGAATATCCATCAATGGTCATCCTATTGATCCCAAGGCCCTGATCTTTTCCTATAACGATATTGCTGCCTATTTAGATTTTATTGATAGCAAATTCGATAACCCCATCTCCTTCTTCGAAGCAATTACAGCGCTGGCTTTTGCGGCTTTTGCCGAGCACCCAATTGATGTGGGCGTGATTGAAGTTGGCATGGGAGGGGAGTGGGATGCCACAAATGTTGTGGATGCCGATGTCTCAGTGATTATGCCTATCGCACTCGATCACATGGAGTATTTAGGGTCAACACTTGGCGAGATTGCTAAGACTAAAGCAGGAATTATTAAAGAGTCTGGGTATGTGGTGCTTGCTCAGCAGGAGCCTGAAGCAGCTGTGGAGTTGTTGAAGAAGGCAGCTGATATGGGTGCAGATGTTGCACGAGAAGGCGTTGAGTACGAAGTTGAGAGTCGAAGTGTTGCAGTGGGTGGACAGCTCCTCACAATTCGCACACCGAAAGATCGCTATGAGGACATCTTCTTGCCACTTCACGGAAAGCACCAAGCATCTAATGCGGCAGCTGCATTAGTAGCAGTCGAAGCCTTCTTTGGTGACCAAGAGCTAGATTATGAGGCAGTCCTTGAGGGATTTGCTCAAGTGAAGTCACCTGGCCGCTGCGAAGTTCTGCACCGCGACCCAACAGTAATTATTGATGCAGCTCATAATCCTCATGGCGCTAAAGCACTTGCCGACACTATTGAATCTGAGTTCACATTCGATGAAATAATCGGTGTCTTTGCTGCGATGGCAGATAAGGATGTTGAGGGAGCTCTCATCGAACTTGAAAAGGTAATGAATCAGATTATTGTGACTTGTAATTCTTCAACTCGTTCTATGTCTGTGTCAGATGTTGAAGCGATTGCAACTCGGGTTTTTGGAGCAGATCGCGTCTTCACTGCAGATAGTCTTCCTATTGCAATTGAAAAAGCACTGAAAGATTCAGTCAGACCTCTCAGTGATGAAACTATTGGAATTTTGATTTCGGGATCTGTTGTTACAGCAGGTGAGGCTCGCACAATTGTGCGTCGACATTTTTCAAAGGAAGCACAAGCATGAGAGTTTTAGGATCTGCAGTTCTTGTCATGGAATTTTTCATCATGGGCTTTGCCATGTTGATTGCAAAAGATCATGAGACTTCAACACTTATTGCAGGAGCAGTAATTGCCATTCTCATGCTTCTCACCCCTGGGCTACTCAAGAAGAAGGCAGGCTGGATTACAGGCTCCATCCTTCAACTCTTGATGATCGGCTATGCGGTGGTCGTGCCTGCTTTGGCTCCTTTAGCCATCCTCTTTGCGGGTTTATGGGTGGCAGCCATCATTGTGGGGCGAAAAGGGGAGGCAGCTCGGGCTGCTCTACTGGCAGAAGGCCGTGTCGCTGAGGAGTCCTAACTCCCAATAGAATGGCAGGGTGAGTACTTCAGAAAAGACACTTGTCCTCGTTAAGCCAGATGGCGTAGCTCGTGGTTTGGTCGGCGAAATCATCGCTCGCATCGAACGCAAGGGATACACAATCACTCAACTTCGCATGTTGCAGGCAGATCGCGCTCTACTCGAGCAGCACTATGCCGAACATCAAGGCAAGCCATTCTTTGAGCCACTAGTTGAGTTCATGCTCTCTGGCCCAATCGTTGCACTTGTTGTTGAGGGCAATCGAGTGATTGAAGGATTCCGCAATATCGCTGGAACAACAGATCCAACTGTTGCCGATCCAGGAACTATTCGTGGCGATCTCGCCCGCGATGCAGGTACGAAAGTCACACAAAATCTAGTCCACGGATCAGATTCTCCAGAATCTGCACAGCGTGAAATTGCAATCTTCTTTGGGGGTAAGTAAATGTCGAACAAGTTGTCATTCATCGGTCGCGATATGGCCGTTGACCTAGGAACAGCAAACACTCTTGTTTATGTCCGTGG